>NZ_JAYSGF010000052.1:15466-24383 GCF_041912965.1 Chromobacterium sp.
CCGCCGCCCACCTGTTTCGCGTGGTTGGGGGAATGGACAACGCGTTCAGCCGCCTTTACGCCCCCCCCTCGGCGGCCATGCCAATCCGGCTGGCCCCCCGCCTCTTTCCGCTCCCTCCTTCCCCCCGCTGACGTCCACGCAACAGGTGTTTAATTTTTTAGGTCATGTGTAGCTTTTTGCTAAACACAAACATAGAATGCCTGAGATGGTCAGACAGCAATAATGAAAGCAAAAACCACGGAGCGACAACCGGCGCCATGACAGACCGGCCACGTTCCGACACCGATTCGCGGCGGCCAGCCCGATGCGGCGCCGACCGCACAACGTCGAGGAGATAGCAGATGAGCAATAAGGATTTGATGCAACGTAAGGCCGACGCCACCCCGCGCGGCGTGGGCGTAATGTGCGGATTCTTCGCCGATCGCGCCAAAAATGCCGAAATCTGGGATACCGACGGCAAACGCTACATCGACTTCGCCGGCGGCATCGGCGTCTTGAACACCGGCCATCTGCACGCCAAAGTGCAGGCCGCGGTCGCGGAACAGCTGTCCCGCTTCAGCCACACCTGCTATCAAGTCGTTCCCTATGAATCCTATATCCGCCTGGCCGAACAGCTGAACCAACTGACCCCGGGCCAGCACGCCAAGAAAACCGCGTTGTTCACCACCGGCGCCGAAGCGGTGGAAAACGCGGTGAAAGTGGCGCGCGCCGCCACCGGCCGCGGCGGCGTGATCGCCTTTGGCGGCGCCTTCCACGGCCGCACCCTGCTGGGCATGGCGCTGACCGGCAAAGTGGTGCCGTACAAGGTCGGCTTCGGCCCCTTCCCCGGCGATGTCTACCACGCCCCCTACCCCAACGCGCTGCATGGCGTTTCGGTGGAGGACTCGCTGCGCGGCCTGGAAAAACTGTTCAAGTACGATGTCGATCCCAAGCGCGTCGCCGCCATCATTTTCGAGCCGGTGCAAGGCGAAGGCGGTTTCTACAATGCGCCCAGCGAATGGGTGGTGCAGCTGCGCAAGATCTGCGACGAACACGGCATTCTGCTGATCGCCGACGAAGTGCAATCCGGCTTCGCCCGCACCGGCAAGCTGTTCGCGATGGAACACTATCCGGTGCAGGCCGACCTGATCACCATGGCCAAATCGCTGGCCGGCGGTTTCCCGCTGTCCGCGCTGACCGGCCGCGCCGAGATCATGGACGCGCCGGCGCCCGGCGGCCTGGGCGGCACCTATGCCGGCAATCCGCTGGCGGTGGCCGCCGCGCTGGCGGTGATAGACGCGATCCAGGAAGACAAATTGCTGGAACGCGCCAACCGCCTCGGCGCCTTGCTGAAGGAAAAACTGCACGGCCTCAAGGGCGCGGTGCCGCAGATGGCCGAAATCCGCGGCCTGGGCGCGATGCTGGCGGTGGAATTCAACCAGCCCGGCAGCCAGCAGCCGGACCCCGACTTCGCCAAGAAAGTGCAGACCAAGGCGCTGGAATCCGGCCTGATTCTGCTCACTTGCGGCGTCTACGCCAATGTGATCCGCTTCCTGTTCCCGCTGACCATAGAAGACGCCGTGTTCGAAGAAGCGCTGGCCAAGCTGGAGGCCGCGCTCAAAGCTTAAGAGCCTGTTCCAAGACCAAGGCCCGCGCCGGCGGCGCGGGCCTATCCGACATCGCTGCGTTGGAGACCCGCATGTTGAATTTGAAAGACCCCTCGCTGCTGAAACAGCAGTGCTATGTGAACGGCGCCTGGATAGACGCCGACAACGGCGAAACCATTCCGGTCAGCAATCCCGCCACCGGCAAGATCGTCGCCCATGTGCCCAAGATGGGCAAGGCGGAAGCGGAGCTCGCCGTCGCCGGCGCCGCCGCCGCCTTCCAAGAATGGAAACGCAAGCCGGCGAAGGAGCGCGCCGCCATCCTGCGCCGCTGGTTTGATCTGGTGATGGCCAACCAGGACGATCTGGCGATCATCCTCACCAGTGAGCAAGGCAAGCCGCTGGCGGAGGCCAAGGGCGAGATCGCCTATGGCGCCTCCTACATCGAGTGGTATGCGGAGGAAGCCAAGCGCCTGTACGGCGACACCGTGCCCGCGCCCGGCGCCGATAAACGCATCCTGATCACCAAGGAACCCATCGGCGTCGCCGCCGCGATCACGCCGTGGAACTTCCCCAATGCGATGATCACCCGCAAGGCGGCGCCGGCGCTGGCCGCCGGCTGCCCCATCGTGGTTCGTCCGGCCAGCCAGACCCCGCTGTCTGCGTTGGCGCTGGCGGTGCTGGCCGAGCGCGCCGGCATTCCCGCCGGCGTGTTCTCGGTGCTGACCGGCGGCTCCAGCGAGATCGGCGCGGTGCTGACCGGCAGCGACGCGGTGAAGAAATTCTCCTTCACCGGCTCCACCGAAGTCGGCCGCAAACTGATCGCCCAGTGCGCGGACACCGTCAAGAAAGTGTCGATGGAACTGGGCGGCAACGCCCCCTTCATCGTGTTCGACGACGCCGATCTCGACGCCGCGGTGGAAGGCGCCATCATTTCCAAATACCGCAACGCCGGCCAGACCTGCGTCTGCGCCAACCGCTTGCTGGTGCAGGACGGCGTCTACGACGCCTTCGCCGAGAAGTTCGCCGTCGCGGTGGCCAAGCTGCAAGTGGGCAACGGCCTGGACGCCGGTGTCACCCAAGGCCCGATGATAGACATGAACGCGGTGGCCAAGGTGGAAGAGCACATCGCCGACGCGCTGGCCAAGGGCGGCAAGCTGGTGGCCGGCGGCAAGCGCCACGCGCTGGGCCACAGTTTCTTCGAGCCGACGGTGATCACCGATGTCACCCCGCAGATGAAGGTGGCCAAGGAAGAAACCTTCGGTCCGCTGGCGCCGCTGTTCCGCTTCCACAGCGAGGCCGAGGCGATCCAGATGGCCAACGACACCGAATTCGGTCTGGCCAGCTATTTCTACGCCCGCGATATCGGCCGCATCTTCCGCGTGTCCGAAGGCTTGGAATACGGCATGGTGGCGGTCAATACCGGCATTCTGTCCAACGAGGCCGCGCCCTTCGGCGGCGTCAAGCAATCCGGCCTGGGCCGCGAAGGCTCCAAATACGGCATCGAGGATTATCTGGAAATCAAATACGTGCTGCTGGGCGGCATAGACCAGTAAAGCGCCGCGCCAATGCGAAACGGGCTGGAAATCCAGCCCGTTTTTTTTGACAATCGCGACCGCGCGCCTAATGGAACTTGGCCAAGGTCTCCGACAAGGGAATGCCGGCCTCCTTCAGACACTCGGCCAGATCGCGCCAGGTTTCCTCGCGCTCGGGCGCCACGTCCGGCGTCACCAGCCACGGCGCGTGCGCCGCCACTTCCTCGCGACCACGCAGGCGGAAGCCCACCTCGTAACCCTGCATCTCCGGCTGGTATTCGGCGATGGCTTCCAGCTCCTGCACCCCGCCTGCGCTGGCGGCCAGCAAGGCCGCGGTCACGCCCAGACGCTTGCGGTTCCAGGCGCGCACGCCGGTTTGCACGGCCTCCCACCACGGCAGCGGCGCGAACAGCTCGGCCTCGCCATATTCCATCTCAGCGCCCACCGCCTGCTGCACCAGCGGCATCGCCGCGTCCAGCGCCTTGCGCGCCAGGCGTCGCGCCTGTTCCGGCGGCAAGGCGCCGCGTTCCACCAGGAAGGGAATCCAGGCCAGCACCAGTTGCGGCTCATTGGTCTTGCGCGCCGCTTCATAGGTGGCGCGCGAGGAGTCCGGGTCCAGCGGCGCGAAGTCGCAGCCGGCATCCATCACCGGCGCCAGCTGCACCAGGTCCTGGCAGGCGCGCTCGTTCAGCATCTCCAGCGTGAACAAGGTGGGGGAAATCCACAGTATCGACTGCTCCGGCACCTCCAGCGCATCCGCCAGCGCCACTTCCAAACGCTCCAACTGCGGGAAATGCCACCACACGCCGCCCTGAGCGCGTGAAAACGCGAACGGCAGCGCCCACAACTCAAAGGAAGCCACCGAGCCGTCCTTGCGCATCACCTCGGGGAAGGCGATCGCGTCGCGCGCGCTGTTCACCAGCAGCTGGCGCGCGGCGGGTTGCGACAGCAAGGCCAATTGCGATTCGGTGAACACCGCCTGATCGCCGGCCGCCAGCGCCATCTGCACTTCGCCAGCCAGCTGCGCCCGCTCCATAGGCTGATCCACCGCGCGGCGCGCCAGCTCCACCAACTGCTTCACCGCGCGGCCGCGTTCCGCCGGCGGCAGCGGCTCGGTTGGCCCGGCGCGCATCTCGCGCGGCTCCGGACCGGCCGCCTCGCGGTCGGCGTAAGCCTTGTGCAAGCGCTGATACGCCTGCATCGCTTCGTCGCAGATCGCCTGCAATTGGCCGACGGTGGGCATTTCGTCTTCATTGCTGAAATTGAAATCAAACAGACGCAGACGCAGATTGCAGACGTATACCGTCACATTGTCGGCCTCGTCGAACAGCATGGCGCTGGCCAGACCTTCGCGGTCACGGCCGGGGAAGTCGGTATCGTCGTCGCCCAGCAGCCGGCATACAAAGGCCGGCGCCTCGGTGTGAATCAGGTACTCGGAGCCTTCCAGGCCCTGATCGTCGACGGCATCACCGAAAATGAAACGGTTGGGCAAGAACGGCTCGCCCTTGATGCGGGCATTACGCGGCAGGGATTTCATCAGGCAGCAAATCTATTCAATAAATCAGATACTCATTGTACCTGCCTAGCGTGGCGGCTTGAAGTCCGCCGGCCAAATCAATCTCCGCCGCGGCATTGCGCCAGCGTCCGTAGCTGCCGCCCCGCCGCATCAAAATTGTCCGGCGCCAGCCAGCGCTCCATGCCTTGCCGCAGCGCCGGCCACTCCTTATCCAGTATCGAGAACCAGGCGGTATCGCGGTTGCGCCCCTTGTAAACCATCGCCTGACGGAACAGACCCTCGAAACGGAAACCCAGCCGCTCAGCCGCTTGGCGCGACGGCAGATTCAAGGCGTCGCACTTCCATTCATAACGCCGGTAACCCAATTCAAACGCCTGCAGCATCAACAAATACATCGCCTCGGTCGCCGCCGGCCGCCGCTGCAGCGCGGGCGAAAAATTCAAATGGCCAAGCTCGATGCAGCCCATCGCCGGATCGATGCGCAGATAAGCCACCACCCCGACGGCCAGATCGGTGGCGCCATCCACGATCGCGTAAAAGTGCGGGTCCGGCCTGGCCTGCTGCGCCGCCAGCCAGTCTTGATAATCCTGGTACGCCGCGAAGGGGCCATAACTCAGATAGGTCCAGTTGCGCTCGTCCGCGGCCATCGCCGCGAACAGCGCCGGGCCATGGCTGGCCGCGTCCAGCGGCTCCAGCCGGCAAAACCGCCCGCTCAGGCTCCGTCGCGGCGGCCAGGCCGCCGGCTGCCAGTCCGTAACCGGCAAGCCCACCATCTGCCCCAAGGCATTGCGGCTGCCGGCCGCGGCCAAAACGTCGACATCGGCGATGCTCATTCCGCCCTCCCTCAGCAATTGCAGCTCACGGCGGCGCCGGCGCGCGCCGTCGTCGCATAGCCGTCGCGAATCCACCAGTCCAAGCCGCCCTGCAGCTCGCGCACATTGAAGCCCAAGCGCGCCAGCTTGAGCGCGCCCTTGGTCGACGCATTGCAGCCTATGCCGTCGCAGAACGATACCAGGACCGCATCCTTGGGCAGCTGCGCGGTGCTCGCCTCATCCATGCTCCGGTGCGGCACGGACAACGCGCCGGGGATGGTTTCCTGCTGATACGCCTCGGGCGCGCGCGCATCGATCAACAATAAACGCTCGCCGGCCTGCAAGGCGCTCCAGACATCGGCGGCATCCATTTCATATGCCAGCTTGGCCGCGTAAAAGTCCTGTTGCGTCAGCATCGAATCTCTCCTGTTGCGCTGAAAATACTGTTAGCCTAAGCAACAAGTCATTCCCTTTACAGTGCCACCATGCAGAAATTAAAGGAACCACTTTGCCCGCCGACTGGTTGAGCGAATACCTGCGCGGCCAATTGCAGCGCCAAGGGGCGGAAAGCCTGGCGCGCCAGTTGTATCGACTGCTGCGCGAACTGATACGCGAAGGCAAGCTGGCGGGCGGCGCGTCTTTGCCGGCCAGCCGCGCGCTGGCGGCGGAGCTGGCGCTGGGCCGCAACACCATTCTCAACGCCTACGAACAACTGGGCGCCGAAGGCTATCTGGAAAGCCGCCACGGCTCCGGCACCTATGTCGCCACGCTGTTCGACGCGCGAAGCGCGCCGCCGCCGCGCGTGGAACAGCATCCAGGCCTGTCACAGCGCGGCCAGCGCGTCGCCGCCGGCTGTACCCTGCCCATAGGGCTGAATGGCGCTTTCGCGCCGGGCGCGCCCGAGCTGAAGCGCTTCCCGCACGCGCAATGGCAGCGCTGCCTGCAAGCCCATGTGCTGCATCCACAGCCGGAAAACCTGCACTACCGTCACGACGGCGGCCTGCCGGCCTTGAAGCAGGTGCTAAGCCAGTACTTATACCTGGCCCGCTCGGTGCGCTGCCGCCCGGAGCAGATCATCATCACCCAGGGCGCGCAGCAAGGCCTGGAATTGCTCGCCCGCCTACTGAGCGACCCCGGCGATGTCGCCTGGGTCGAAGACCCTGGCTACAACGGCGCTCAAGCGGCCTGGCGCGCTGCGGACATGACGATCGAACCCATTCCAGTCGATGCCCAGGGCATGGCGCCAGAGCCGCGACACCACGCCATTCCGCCACGGCTGATCTACATCACCCCGTCCCACCAATACCCGACCGGCGTCGTCATGTCGCTGGCGCGGCGGCTGGAATTGCTGCAGCTGGCGAAACAGCACGACAGCTGGATCATAGAAGACGATTACGACAGCGAATTCCGCTACACCACCCACCCCATCGCCTCCTTGCAAGGCCTGGCCGACAGCGAGCGCGTCATCTATCTCGGCACCTTCAGCAAGGTGATGTTTCCGGCCTTGGGACTAGGCTATCTGGTGCTCCCCGAAGCCTTGGTGGACCCTTTCCGCCGCGTGCAGGCCCGCCTGTATCGGGAGGGCAATTACCAAGTACAAGCCGCGCTGGCCGACTTCATCGAGCAAGGCCACTTCGCTCGCCACATCAAGCATATGCGCGAGCTGTACCGGCTGCGACAGCAATTGCTGTGCGGCACCCTGCGGCATGCGCTCGGCGACGCGCTGCCCTTGTCTGCCGGAGAGGCCGGCCTGCATCTGGTGGCGCAATTGCCCGACGGTTTCGACGAATGGGAACTGAGCCAGGCGGCGGCCCGGCAACGGCTATGGCTGCGCCCCATGCTCAAGCACTTCATCGGTCCGGCTGATCGCTGTGGCCTGGTGCTTGGCTATGCCGGCGTGGAAGAGCATGATATCCGCGCCGCCGCGCTCAAATTGGCGGCGCTATTGGAAGCAAGATGGAAATGAAACCGAAATTATTGGTCAGCGCCTGCCTGCTCGGGCAGCCGGTACGCTACGACGGCCAGGCCAAGCCGCTGTCGGAACAGGATTGGCGGCGCTTGCGCCAGAAATTCGACCTGATCGCCGCCTGCCCCGAATGCATGGGCGGCCTGCCAACCCCGCGGCCGCCGGCGGAACTGCGCGGCGGCGACGGGACCGCGGCCTTGCGCGGCCAGGCCGGTGTGATCACAGCTACTGGAGAGGATGTCAGCGCCGCCTTTATTGATGGAGCCGGCCAGGCCTTAGATCTGGCGCAAGCCCATGGTTGCCGCCAAGCGCTATTGAAGGCCAACAGCCCTTCCTGTGGCAGCCGCCGCATCTACGACGGCCGGTTTTCCGGCACGCTCAAGGACGGAGAAGGCGTGACCGCCAGCCTGTTTCGGCAGGCCGGCATCGTGGTCTGTTCGGAAGAGGACATCGACGTGCTGCTCGACGCCCCTTCCCGCCAAGCAGCGCAGCAATCCGAATTCTCATGATGCTTGCGCGGCAATGAACAGGCTCTAAGCCGTCGTGGGCAGAAACTCCAGACGCCCGCCGTTCAGGTGATACATCGCGCCGACGATCTTGATCTGGCCGTCACGTTCCAGTTTGGCCAGCACATCGCTGCGCTTGCGGATCTGTTCCATCGTGTACAGCACATTGCTGCGCGCCACCGCGTCGACGAAATCAGCGTTCTTGCTGCTGCGCTCGCCTGCATACTGGGTTTGCGCGATCGCAGGCCGGATACGCGCCAGCAAACCGGTCAGATTGCCCATCTCCACATGGTCTATCGCGCCCTTGATCGCGCCACAACCGGTATGCCCCATCACCAGCACCACCTTGGCGCCGGCCGCCGCACAGGCGAACTCCATGCTGCCCAGCAGATCGTCATTAACCACATTGCCGGCCACCCGAGAATTGAAGGTTTCGCCGATACCGGAATCCATCACGATCTCGGCCGGCGCGCGCGAATCGATGCAGCTGAGCACCACCGCCGACGGATACTGCGCGCCGACACTGGAACGCTGCTGCGCCAGATAATCATGCCGCAAGGGCTTGCCGCTGCGAAAGCGCTCATTGCCCTTCGCCATTGCCGCAATCACCTGATCCGGCGTCATCGCATCGCGCTGCGCCTTGCTCAAGGATGCCGCGTAAGCCACGCCGCTCAAGGCGCCGCCAGCACCGATGGAAAACAGCGCCGCCGCGCCCAAGGCCGTTTTCAACACCGTGCGCCGGCCCAAAGTCTCGCCGGCATCGGCCAAATCATATTGCTGCTTGCTCATTCCCGTCCTTCCCTAGCGTTGTTGTATAAGGCTTTCTGATTTTATTCACCAAACATGCAATTAGATGATGATTGCCAGCTTGGTTCATTCAGCAAAGCAATATTTCAAACAGATTAGAGAAGACGTGGACCAACGAGCAGCATGTCCAATGCCCAAACGCAACAAAGCCTCCCCGAGGGGAGGCTTCCGTGTCGGCGTTTCCACCGCGCC
>NZ_JAYSGF010000053.1:0-23325 GCF_041912965.1 Chromobacterium sp.
ACTTCTGCTACCACAAGAAGCTGTCCATCGCGGCCAACTGCCGCATGTGCCTGGTGGAAGTGGAAAAAGCGCCCAAGCCGCTGCCGGCTTGTGCCACCCCGGTGACCGACGGCATGAAGGTCCACACTCACTCCGACATGGCCAAGAAGGCCCAGGCCGGCGTGATGGAATTCCTGCTGATCAACCATCCGCTGGATTGCCCGATCTGCGACCAGGGCGGCGAATGCCAGCTGCAGGATCTGGCCGTGGGCTACGGCAACTCCTCCTCGCGCTATCAGGAAGAAAAGCGCGTGGTGGTGGGCAAGGACATGGGCCCGCTGGTCTCGGCGGAAGAAATGTCGCGCTGCATTCACTGCACCCGTTGCGTGCGCTTTACCGAGGAAGTCGGCGGCTTCCAGGAAATCGGCATGGCTCATCGCGGCGAGTTCTCCGAGATTCTGCCCTTCCTCGGCAAGACCGTGGATTCGGAAATCTCCGGCAACGTCATCGATCTGTGCCCGGTGGGCGCGCTGACCTCCAAGCCGTTCCGCTACAGCACCCGCGCTTGGGAGCTGTCGCGTCGCAAATCGGTCAGCCCGCATGACGGCCTGGGTTCCAACCTGATTGTTCAGGTCAAGAGCAATGAAGTGATGCGCGTGCTGCCACTGGAAAACGAGGCCATCAACGAGTGCTGGATCGCCGACCGCGACCGCTTCTCCTACGAGGGCTTGAACTCGGCCGAGCGTCTGAAGCAGCCGATGATCAAGTTCGACGGCCAATGGCACGAGACGGATTGGGAAACCGCGTTGAACTACGTGGTGAAGGGCTTGAACGGCGTGTCCGCCGATCACGGCAAGGACGCCATCGGCTTTCTGACCAGCCCGCATTCCACCACCGAAGAACTGCATCTGGCGCAGAAGCTGGCGCGCGCCTTCGGCGTGGAAAGCATCGATTACCGTCTGCGCCGCAGCGACTTCGCCGCCGACGCGGCCAAGCAGGGCGCCGAATGGCTGGGTTCCAGCATTTCCGATCTGGCCGCGGCCAAGTCGGTGCTGGTGGTTGGCTCCACGCTGCGCAAGGAACAGCCGCTGCTGACCTCGCGCCTGCGCTCCGCGGCCAAGAAGGGCAGCGAGCTTAACATTATCCATGTCGCCGACGACGAACTGCTGATCAAGATCAACGCCAAGCTGATCGTGTCGCCGCTGGCGCTGGTCAACGGCTTCGCCCAGGTGCTGAAGGCCGTGGTCGAGATCAAGGGCGGTGAAACCAGCGTTGATCTGTCCGCGGTGCAAGTGTCCGCCGAGGCGCGTCGCATCGCCGAGAGCCTGAGCGGCGCGGAAACCGCCGCCGTGGTGCTGGGCAATGTGGCGCAGCACCATCCGGCGTTCAGCCAGCTGTTGGCCGTGGCGCAGGAGATCGCTCGCCTGAGCGGCGCCAGCTTTGGCGTGCTGTCCGAGGCCGCCAACAGCGTGGGCGCGGAACTGGTGGGCGCGCTGCCGCAAGGCGCGGGCGCCAACGCCGCCGCGATGATCGCTGAGCCGAAGAAGGCTTATGTGCTGCTGAACACCGAAGTCGAATTCGACAGCTACAACCCGCAAGCCGCCGTCGCCGCGATGAAGCAGGCCGCCACCGTGATCGCGCTGACCGCGTTCAAGGGCCAGGGCCTGCTGGACTACGCCGATGTGCTGCTGCCGATCGCGCCGTTCTCCGAGACCGCCGGCTCCTTCGTCAATATGGAAGGCAAGCTGCAGAGCTTCAACGGCGTGGTGCGTCCGCTGGGCGAAGCCCGCCCGGCCTGGAAAGTGCTGCGCGTGCTGGGCAATATGCTGAATCTGTCCGGCTTCGACTTCAACAGCGCCGAGGAAGTGCGCGCCGAGCTGCTGGCCAAGGGCGACATCGCCGCGCGTCTGAACAACGCGCTGAACCAGTTGAACGTCGCGGCTGCGGCGACCGCCGGCGTGGCGCGCATCGGCGAAGTGCCGTTGTACCAGGCCGACGCCGTCTGCCGCCGCGCCGAGTCGCTGCAACTGACCCGCGACGCGGCCGAGCCGGTGGCTTCCGCCCACAGCGGCCTGCTGCAGAAGCTGGGCATCGCCGCCGACAGCACCGCGTTGCTGAGCCAGGGTTCCGGCCAGGCGCGCGTGCGCATCGTCGCCGACGACAGCCTGCCGCAGGACACGGTTCGCATCGCCACCGCTCACGCGGCCACGCTGGCGCTGGGCGGCATGTTCGACGCTATCGAGATCACCCAGGGGTAAAGCATGGAGTTCTTGCAAGGTATTCTTGGCACTGACGCGGGGCTCGTGGTTTGGACCCTGTTGAAGATCATCGCCATCGTATTGCCGATGCTGCTGTGCGTCGCCTACCTGACCTATGCCGAGCGCAAGGTCATCGGCTTCATGCAGATCCGCATCGGCCCCAACCGGGTAGGCCCGCTGGGCCTGCTGCAGCCTATCGCCGACGCGGTCAAGCTGCTGATGAAGGAAATCATCCTGCCCACCAACTCCAGCAAGGGCCTGTTCCTGCTGGCGCCGGTGTTGTCCATCGCTCCGGCGCTGGCGGCCTGGGCGGTGATTCCGTTCACCGACAAGCTGGTGCTGGCCAACGTCAACGCCTCGCTGCTCTACATCCTGGCCTTGACCTCGATGGGCGTGTACGGCGTGATCATCGCCGGCTGGGCGGGCAACTCCAAGTACTCCTTCCTCGGCGCAATGCGTTCCGCCGCCCAGATCGTGTCCTACGAGCTGGCGATGGGCTTCGCGCTGATCGGCGTGCTGATGGTGTCCAGCAGCCTGAACCTGGTGGACATCGTCCAGCAGCAAGGGCAGGGCATGGCCGGCGGTTCCGTGTTGTCGTGGAACTGGCTGCCGCTGTTCCCGCTGTTCGTGGTCTACCTGATTTCCGGCGTGGCCGAAACCAACCGCGCGCCGTTCGACGTGGCCGAGGGTGAATCCGAGATCGTCGCCGGCTTCCACGTCGAGTACTCGGGCATGGCCTTCGCCATCTTCTTCCTGGCCGAATACGCCAACATGATCCTGGTCGCCGCGCTGACCTCGCTGCTGTTCCTCGGCGGCTGGCTGTCGCCGTTCCCGGCGTCCTGGGGCATTCTGGGCGCGGGTGGCTTCTTCTGGCTGGCGCTCAAGGTGGCGATGGTGCTGTTCTGCTTCCTGTGGTTCCGCGCCACCTTCCCGCGCTATCGCTACGACCAGATCATGCGTCTGGGCTGGAAGGTGTTCATCCCGGTGACCTTGGTGTGGATCCTGGTGGTGGGCGTCTGGATGATGACCCCGCTGTCCTTGTGGCACTGAGACGGGGAGAGGTGAAAAGATGAATTCGATCCGTAACTTTTTCAAGACCTTCCTGCTGGTGGAGCTGGTCAAGGGCCTGATGGTCACTGGCCGCTACTTCTTCGCCCGCAAGATCACGGTCCAGTTCCCTGAAGAGAAGACGCCGATTTCGCCGCGCTTCCGCGGTCTGCACGCGCAGCGCCGCTACGCCAACGGCGAAGAGCGCTGCATTGCCTGCAAACTGTGCGAGGCGGTGTGCCCGGCGATGGCGATCAGCATCGAGTCCGAGCAGCGTGACGACGGCACTCGCCGCACCACGCGCTACGACATCGATCTGACCAAGTGCATCTTCTGCGGCTTCTGCGAGGAGGCCTGTCCGGTGGACGCCATCGTGGAAACCCACATCTTTGAATACCACGGCGAAAAACGTGGCGACTTGTACTACACCAAGCCGATGCTGCTGGCGATCGGGGACAAGTACGAGGCGGAAATCGCCGCCAACAAGGCGGCCGACGCCAAGTATCGCTAAGGGGGGGTCATGAACTTCACAATGTTTGTCTTTTATGTCCTGTCCGCCATCCTGGTGTTCGCGGGCATCCGCGTGGTGACGGCCAAGAACCCGATTCACGCGGCCTTGTTCCTGGTGCTGGCCTTCTTCAACAGCGCCGGCCTGTGGCTGCTGATGGAGGCCGAGTTCCTGGCCATCACCCTGGTGGTGGTGTATGTGGGCGCGGTGATGGTGCTGTTCCTGTTCGTGGTGATGATGCTGGACATCAACATCGAGAAACTGCGCGAGGGCTTCTGGAAGAACCTGCCGATCGCCGCCGCCGTAGGCATCATCATGGTGTTTGAGATGGCGATGATCCTGGCCAGCCCCAGCGCCAAGTTGGACGCCTACCAGGCCGCGGCGCCGCTGGCTGCCGACTTCAGCAACGTCAAGGTGCTGGGCCGCCAGTTGTACACCACTTATCTGCTGCCTTTTGAAGTGGCGGCGGTGGTGCTGCTGCTGGCCATGGTGGCCGCCATCGGCCTGACCATGCGCAGCCGCAAGGACACCAAGGCTATCGATCCGGCGCTGCAGGTCAAGGTCAAGCGCAATGACCGCGTGCGTCTGGTCAAGATGCAGGCTGAACAGCCTGCCGAAGAATCCACGGTGGAGGAGGCCTCCGAGGCCGACTCCGGTAAGCAACAGGCCTGACGGCCAATCAACATAAGGGAGGAAATGTGCTGACACTGACTCACTTCCTGGTGCTGGCCGCAATCCTGTTTGCCATCGGCGTGCTAGGCGTTTTCCTGAACCGGAAAAATCTGATCGTGCTGCTGATGGCCATCGAGCTGATGCTGCTCGCGGTGAATTTCAACTTCATCGCGTTCTCGCATTACCTGTCGGACACGGCAGGCCAGATCTTCGTATTCTTCATCCTGACGGTGGCCGCGGCCGAAGCCGCGATTGGCCTGGCCATCCTGGTGGTGCTGTTCCGCAATCTGCGCACCATCAACGTTGAAGACTTGGGCAGCCTCAAAGGCTAAGGCAAACCGGAACCTACACAAAGCACACAAGCATGGATATGAAGAGCTTATACCTGCTGATTGCACTCGCCCCGCTGGCGGGTTCCATCATTGCAGGCCTATTTGGATGGGCCATCGGCCGGCGCGCTTCGCACGTCGTGACGATAGCCGGCGTGGCGCTGTCCGCCGCGCTTTCGCTCAAGGTGCTTCACGCCTTCCTGACCGGGCAGGCTGAAGTGTTCAACGGTCCGGTTTACACCTGGCTGACGGTGGGTGGCTACGAGTTCTCGGTGGGCTTCCTGGTGGATTCGCTGACCGCGATGATGCTGGTGGTGGTCACCAGCGTGTCGCTGATGGTGCACATTTACACCATAGGCTATATGCAGGAAGACCCGGGCTATCAGCGCTTCTTCAGCTATATCTCGCTGTTTACCTTCTCGATGCTGATGCTGGTGATGAGCAACAACTTCATCCAGCTGTTCTTCGGTTGGGAAGCGGTGGGCCTGGTGTCCTACCTGCTGATCGGCTTCTGGTTCAAGCGTCCGACCGCGATCTTCGCCAACCTGAAGGCCTTCTTGGTCAACCGCGTCGGCGACTTCGGCTTCCTGCTGGGCATCGGCCTGGTGCTGGCCTACTTCGGCGGTTCGCTGAACTACAGCGACGTGTTCGCCGCCGCTCCGGCGCTGGCCAGCAAGACCATCAGCCTGATTCCGGGTACCGAGTGGTCGTTGCTGAGCGTGACCTGCATCCTGCTGTTCATCGGCGCGATGGGCAAATCGGCGCAGTTCCCGCTGCACGTGTGGCTGCCGGACTCGATGGAAGGCCCGACTCCGATCTCGGCGCTGATTCACGCGGCAACGATGGTGACCGCCGGCATCTTCATGGTGTCGCGCATGAGCCCGCTGTTCGAACTGTCCGACACCGCGCTGAACGTGATCATGGTCGCCGGTTCCATCACCGCGCTGTTCATGGGCTTCCTCGGCATCGTCCAGAACGACATCAAGCGCGTGGTGGCTTACTCCACGCTGTCGCAGCTGGGCTATATGACCGTGGCGCTGGGCGCCTCGGCCTACTCGGTGGCGATGTTCCACGTGATGACCCACGCCTTCTTCAAGGCGCTGCTGTTCCTGGCGGCGGGCTCGGTGATCATCGGCATGCACCATGATCAGGACATGCGCAATATGGGCGGCCTGCGCAAGTACATGCCCATCACCTGGCTGACTTCGCTGTTGGGTTCGCTGGCCTTGATCGGCACGCCGTTCTTCTCCGGCTTCTACTCCAAGGACTCCATCATCGAGGCGGTGCACGCGTCCAATCTGTCCGCGGCCGGTTTCGCTTATTTCGCGGTGATCGCCGGCGTGTTCATCACCGCCTTCTATTCCTTCCGCATGTACTTCCTGGTCTTCCACGGCAAGGAACGCTGGATGGAGAAGAAAGACGATCATCACGATCACGGCCATGACGATCACGACCATCACCATGGCCTGGGTCCGAACGACAAGCCGCACGAGTCGCCGTGGGTGGTGACCCTGCCGCTGGTGCTGCTGGCGATTCCGTCGGTGCTGGTGGGGTACTTCGCGATCGAGCCGCTGCTGTACGGCGACTTCTTCAAGGGCGTGATCACCGTCAACCATGAGCTGCATCCGGCGATGGAAGAGATCGCCCGCGAGTTCCACGGCGCCGCCGCCATGGGCGTGCATTCGCTGAGCACGCTGCCGCTGTGGCTGGCGCTGGCCGGCGTGGCCACCGCCTGGTTCTTCTACATGAAGGCGCCGCAAATCCCGGCCGCCATCAAGCAGAAGTTCAGCCTGGTGAACAAGATCCTGGAAAACAAGTACTACCTGGACGAGATCTATTTCGCCGTGTTCGCCAAGGGCTCGCGAGCCCTGGGCACCTTCTTCTGGAAGGTGGGCGACATGTTGCTGATCGACGGTCTGTTGGTGAACGGCACCGCCAAACTGGTGGCGACTTTCTCCGGCTTCATCCGCCGCGCGCAAACCGGCTTCATCTACAGCTACGCCACCGCGATGATCATCGGGGTGCTGGCGCTGATGACGATGTGGTTCTGGCCGCTGATCTGGCGTTGAGCCCGGGCTCCGGGATTGGAATAACAAATGGGTTTGACTATGTTCACACATCTATTGACTCTGGTGATCTGGGCCCCGATAGCGGCCGGGTTGCTGGTGCTGGCGACAGGGGGCGATCAGCGGGCCGCGCTGGCGCGCTGGCTGGCCGCGGCGGGGGCCCTGGCGGGCTTCCTGCTGTCGCTGCCGCTGTTCACTGAATTCAACAATCTCAGCGGCGGCATGCAGTTCGTCGAGATGAAGCCGTGGATCGAGTCCCTCGGCATCAACTACCACCTGGGCGTGGACGGCATCTCGATGCTGTTCATCGTGCTCAACAGCTTCACCACCTTGCTGGTGGTGGTGGCCGGCTGGCAGGTGATCCAGAAGCGCGTGGCGCAGTACATGGCCGCCTTCCTGATCATGTCCGGCCTGATCAACGGCGCTTTCGCCGCGCTGGACGCCATCCTGTTCTATGTCTTCTTCGAAGGCATGCTGATCCCGATGTATCTGATCATCGGCGTCTGGGGCGGTCCGCGTCGCGTGTACGCGTCTATCAAGTTCTTCCTCTACACCCTGCTCGGCTCGCTGCTGATGCTGGTGGCCTTGATCTACCTGTACTTCCAGGCTGGCAAGTCCTTCGACATCCAGGCTTTCCACGACATCGCCAAGATCCCGCTGACGGTGCAGATCCTGCTGTTCGTCGCCTTCTTCCTGTCCTTCGCGGTGAAGGTGCCGATGTGGCCGGTGCACACCTGGCTGCCGGATGCCCACGTGGAAGCGCCTACCGGCGGCTCCATGGTGCTGGCCGCGATCACGCTGAAGATCGGCGCTTACGGCTTCCTGCGCTTCGTGCTGCCCATCCTGCCGGACGCCGCGCGCGAGCTGTCCGGCGTGATGGTGGCGCTGTCGCTGGTGGCGGTGGTCTACATCGGCCTGGTGGCGCTGGTGCAGTCCGACATGAAAAAGCTGGTGGCTTACTCGTCGATTTCGCACATGGGCTTCGTCACCCTGGGCCTGTTCCTGTTCACCGGTTCCGAGCTGAACCAGTGGGCGGTTGAAGGCGCGCTGGTGCAGATGGTGTCCCACGGCTTCGTCTCCGCCGCGATGTTCTTCTGCATCGGCGTGATGTATGACCGCGTGCACAGCCGCAACATCGCCGACTACGGCGGCGTGGCCAACAAGATGCCTATCTTCGCGGCCTTCATGATGCTGTTCGCGATGGCCAACTCCGGCCTGCCGGCCACTTCCGGCTTCGTCGGCGAGTTCATGGTGATCATGGGCGCGGTGCAGGTGAACTTCTGGTACGCGGCGCTGGCCGCCACCACGCTGATCTTCGGCGCCGCCTATACCTTGTGGATGTACAAGCGCGTGATCTTCGGCGAAGTGGGCAACAGCCATGTGGCGGAGCTGTCCGACGTCAACAAGCGCGAGTTCCTGGTACTGGCCATCCTGGCCATCGCGGTGCTGGGCATGGGCCTGTACCCGCAAGCCTTCGTCGAGAAAATGCACCTGTCGGTCAATGACCTGATTCTGCATGTCTCGCAGAGCAAGCTGTAAGCGCGGAAGGAATGGAAACAATGAATTGGGCTGATCTCAACCTGATACCCGCGATTCCCGAGATGTTCCTCGCCGGCGCGATCCTGTTCGTGCTGATGGCGGACCTGTTTGTCTCGGACGAGAAGCGCGGCATCACCCTGGGCCTGACGCTGCTGACCCTGCTGGGCACGGCGGTGGCGCAGGTGATGACTTTCACCGCTCAGCCGGTGCTCACTTTCTCTGGCATGTTCGTCGCCGACCCCATGGGCGGCGTGGTCAAGCTGGCCATGTACGCGGTCACCGCCATCGTGCTGATCTACAGCCGGCAGTACACCGCCGATCGCCAGCTGTTCAAGGGCGAGTATTTCTCGCTGGCGCTGTTCGCCTTGCTGGGCATGAACCTGATGGTGTCGGCCTCGCACTTCCTGACCCTGTACATGGGCCTGGAATTGCTGTCGCTGGCCTTGTACTCCATCATCGCGCTGCAGCGCGAGTCGGTGAAGGCCACCGAGGCGGCAATGAAGTACTTCGTGCTGGGCGCGCTGGCCTCCGGCCTGCTGCTGTACGGCATCTCGATGATCTACGGCGCCACCGGCTCGCTGGAACTGGCCGTGATCGCCAAGTCCATCGCCGCGCACAAGGCCAATGACGTGCTGCTGATCTTCGGCCTGGTGTTCATCGTGGCCGGCCTGTCCTTCAAGCTGGGCGCGGTGCCGTTCCATATGTGGGTGCCGGACGTGTACCACGGCGCGCCGACCTCGGTGACGCTGATGGTGGGCGCCGCTCCCAAGCTGGCCGCCTTCGTGTTCACGCTGCGCATCCTGGCCCAGGGCCTGGACGCGCTGGTGGCTGACTGGCAGATGATGTTGGTGATCGTGTCCGCGCTGTCCATGGCCATCGGCAACATCACCGCCATCGTGCAGACCAATATCAAGCGTATGCTGGCCTATTCGACGATCTCGCACATGGGCTTCCTGCTCCTGGGCGTGCTGGCCGGCACCAAGGTCGGCTATTCGGCGGCGCTGTTCTACGCGCTGAGCTATGTGCTGATGTCGCTGGTCAGCTTCGGCATGCTGCTGGCGCTGTCGCGCGCCGGTTTCGAATGCGAGAAGCTGGACGACCTGAAAGGCCTGAACAGCCGCAACAGCTGGTACGCGCTGCTGATGCTGCTGACCATGTTCTCCATGGCAGGCATCCCGCCGCTGGTGGGCTTCTACGCCAAGTTCGCGGTGATCAAGGCCATCGTCGACGTCGGCATGATCAAGCTGGCCATCTTCGCGGTGCTGATGTCGGTGATCGGCGCGTTCTACTACCTGCGCGTGGTGAAGGCGATGTATTTCGACGAGGCGGAAGACCGCAGCGACATCGTGGTGCGCGGCGATATGAAGCTGGTGCTGTCGCTGAACGCGTTGGCCTTGCTCTTCATCGGCCTGCTGCCGGAGCGCGCGTTGGAATTGTGCGTGCAAGTCGTGCGTCAATCGCTCACCGTGATTTAAAGGTCATTCCACCATGCAATCCAGCGTCATCGTTTTATTCCTCGTAGCCCTGGCGGCGGCCAACCTGCCGTTCCTGACCCAGAAAGTGGGCGGGGTGCTGAAGGTGGCCGACAAGCATTTTGGCTGGCGCCTGCTCGAGCTGATGGCGCTGTATCTGCTGGTGGGCGGCTTCGCCTATTTGCTGGAGAGCCGCTTGATGCCGGTGCAATCGCAGAACTGGCAGTTCTACGTGACCACGGTGTCGCTGTTCCTGGTATTCGCGTTTCCGGGCTTTGTCTATCGCTACTTCTGGCGGCGGCGAGCCTAGCGCGAGCAGGGCGGACGCAATACGCGGCGCGGACGGGATTTCCCGTCCGCGCTGTTTTTTTGGGGCAGGCGCGCTTGGCTAGTCCAAGGCCACGCGATGAGAGAAACGGAGAGGACGGGATGTTGAAAGTGATCGCCCAGGACTTTATTCAACCGGAGCGCGTGGCCGAGGTGATGCCGCTGTATCGCGAACTGGTGGCGAAGACGCGGCAAGAACCGGACTGCATCAGCTATGAGCTGTTCATCGATCAGAAAGACCCCGGCCATTTCGTCTTTATCGAAACCTGGCCGGACCGGGCGGCGCTGGACAGGCATTGCCAGACCGAGCATTTCCGCCGGCTGGTGCCGCAGATAGACAGCCGGCAGCGGCAGGCGGGTACTTTCTTGCTGATGGACGAGTTCGCCGAGGCCGGCAGCTGATTGAAAAAGGCGCCGCGTTGCGGCGCCTTGCTTAGTAGAAGCGCGCTTCGCCTTGCGGCCGGCTCTTGAAGCGCTTGTGCAGCCAGAAGTACTGGTCCGGGATTTCGCGGACGCGCTGTTCCAGGAAGGCGTTCATGCGGCGGGTGTCGGCCTCGACATCTTCGCTCGGGTAGTCGTCCCACGGCGGGTAGAACTCCAGCTCGAAGCGGTCGCCGACGCGGCGGGCGATGGCCGGCACCACCTTGGCGCGCGCCAGCTTGCTGATGCGGGACAGCCCGGTGATGGTGGCGGCCTTGATGCCGAAGAAGTCGACGAAGACCGAGTCGCGCACGCCGAAGTCCTGGTCCGGCAGATAGAGGAAGGGCGCGTGGTCCTTGCGCATCGCCTTGATGATGGGACGCAAGCCCTCCTGGCGCGACACGATGTAGGCATTGTCGTAGCGCTGGCGGCCCTGGTAGATCTGGCGATCCAGCGCTTCGTTCTTCTGATGGGAGTAAACGCTGACCAGTGGAATGTATTGGTTCAGCGCATACACGCACATTTCGAAGCCGACGAAGTGCGGATAGAACAGGATCACGTCTTCGCCGCGTTCGCGCAGCTCGGTGACATAGTGCAGGTTCTTGATCTCGACCAGCTTGTCGATGCGCTGGGCCGAGCTCCACCAGACCACGCCGTATTCCAGCACCATGCGTATCATGTGCTGGAAATTACGGCGGATCAGCCGGCGGCGTTCGGCAATGGGCATTTCCGGGAAGCACAAGCGCAGATTGATCATGCCGACGCGGCGGCGGCCGCGTGCCAGGCAGTAGGCGATATTGCCCAGGCCGCGGGCCAGCAGGCCGATCGCCCACATCGGCAGCAGGCGAATCAACCAAAGCAGGGCAAAAGCGAATTTCATAGATTTCCTTGCTGGGACGCTCGAAAACCTCGCTGCGTTGGCGAGGGGGTTCCGAGCGTTCCTGTTATTGCGCGTCCGGCCGGCTGACGCCGGGCGGACATTTATAGCGGTTATAGCTCCACAGGTATTGGCTGGGGAAGCGGCGGATCAGCGCTTCCACCTGGGCGTTGAGCTGAGTGGCATCTTGCTCCTTATCGCCGCTGAAAGCTTGCGCCGGCGGTTCGATGTGCACGCGGAAGCCCTGGCCGCCTGGCAGACGCTCGCCGACGAAGAACAGCGTTTCCACGCCGCTGATCTGCGCCAGCCGCGGCACCAGGGTCATGGTATAGGCCGGACGCTCGAAGAACGGCGCCCATACGCCCTCGCCGTTGCCGGGCACCTGGTCCGGCAGGATGATGGTGGCTTCGCCGGATTTCAGCGCCTTCATCAGCACGCGCACCCCGGCGCCGGTGGCCGGCGCGGTCTTGCCTTTGCCGCGAGCGCGGCCGGCCTGCATCACCGGTTCCAGCCAGGCGAGCTTGGGCGGGCGGTACATCGCGGTCAGCGGAAACGGCAGCCGCGAGCTGATGTAGCGGCCAGCGATATCGTAGCTGCCCAGGTGCGGGGTGACGAAGACGATGCCGTGGCCTTTGGCCAGCGCCGCTTCGACATGCTCCCAGCCGATGCATTCGCGCACCATGGCGGCGATGTCGTCCGGTTCGCGGCACCAGGCTATGGCCAGTTCCAGCGCGCCCTTGCCGGTTTCCGCCGCGCTTTGTTTGACTAATCGCGGTAAAAGCTGATAATTTCGACAGATTTTACTAGAACTTAGGTTCTCCCGGAGCCGTGCTCTATAGCGGGGGGACGCATGATAAGTCAGTCGTCCAAGAACGGCACCTAGGCCTTGTAGCCAGGATAAAGGCAGGTGCGCCAAGAAAGACAGCAATAAATGGACTAGCTTAGACATATGAAGCTCAGTCTTGGTCTTAAAGCGACCTATTTTATCATCACAAGGTTTTGCATTTTTCGGGAACGAATAATAAATGAGCGAATATCTGTTTACATCTGAGTCGGTGTCGGAAGGACACCCGGACAAAGTCGCCGACCAGATCTCCGATGCCATCCTCGACGCCATCTTGCGCGAGGACAAGCATGCGCGCGTCGCCGCCGAGACCCTGGTGAATACCGGTCTGGTGGTGTTGGCCGGCGAAATCACCACCAGCGCCAACATCGATTACATCAAGATCGCCCGCGAGACCATCAAGCGCATCGGCTACGACGATTCCGCCTTGGGCTTCGATTTCCGCGGTTGCGCGGTGATGGCCTGCTATGACAAGCAGTCCCCGGACATCGCCCAGGGCGTCAACGAGGGCGAAGGCCTGGATCTGACCCAGGGCGCCGGCGACCAAGGCCTGATGTTCGGCTATGCCTGCGATGAAACGCCGACGCTGATGCCGTTCCCGATCTACTACGCGCACCGCCTGGTGCAGCGTCAGGCCGAGCTGCGCAAGGACGGCCGCCTGCCGTGGCTGCGTCCGGACGCCAAGAGCCAGATCACCTGCGTCTACGATAGCGCCACCGGCCTGCCCAAGCGCATCGACACCGTGGTGCTGTCCACTCAGCACACCCCGGACATCGATCACAAGACGCTGACCGAAGCGGTGATCGAGGACATCATCAAGCCGGTGCTGCCGCCGGACATGATTACCCCGGAAACCAAGTTCCTGATCAATCCGACCGGTCGTTTCGTGATTGGCGGCCCGATGGGCGATTGCGGCCTGACCGGTCGCAAGATCATCGTCGACACCTATGGCGGCGCAGCGCCGCACGGCGGCGGCGCCTTCTCCGGCAAGGATCCGTCCAAGGTGGATCGTTCCGCTGCCTACGCCGGCCGCTATGTGGCGAAAAACATTGTCGCCGCCGGCCTGGCGCGCCAGTGCCAGATCCAGGTTTCCTACGCCATCGGCGTGGCCGAGCCGACCTCGATCGCGGTGGATACCTTTGGCACCAATTCCATCCCGAACGAGAAGATCGTCGAGCTGGTGAAAAAGCATTTCGACCTGCGTCCTAAAGGCATCATCCAGATGCTGGACCTGCTGCGTCCGATCTACAGCAAGACCGCCGCTTACGGCCACTTCGGCCGCGAAGAGCCGGAATTCAGCTGGGAGCGCACCGACAAGGTGGAAGCGCTGCGCGCCGACGCCGGCCTGTAAACCGCTCGCGGTTGCACGCCAAAAAACGCCTGTCCACGGACAGGCGTTTTTTGTTTTTGGCTAGAGGACCGCGCTCAGGCGACAGGCATTCTTGCCGGCGGCCTTGACCTGGTACAGGGCCTGGTCCGCGGCTTGGTAGAGCTGGGGCGCGGCGCCGGCGTGCTTGGGAAAGACCGCGATGCCACAGGAAAACGTGGCGCAGAAACTGTCGTCGCCGGCGCCGTGCGGCAAGCGTTCGAAGGCCGCGCGCCAGCGCTCGGCGCGCAGCAAGGCGCGCTCGCTGTCGCAGCCCGGCATCATCACCAGAAATTCCTCACCGCCCAGCCTGCAGATCACGTCCTCCTCGCTACCATCGCTGTCCAGCAAGGTCGCCAAGCGCCGCAGCACCTGGTCGCCGTGAAAGTGGCCGAAGCTGTCGTTGATACGCTTGAAATCATCGAGATCGATCAGGGCGATGGCCAAGGAACTGCCGTCGCGGCGGGCGCGGCTCAGCTCGCGCGGAAACATCTCATCCAGATAGCGGCGGTTGTACAGGCCGGTCAGCGGATCGCGCAGCGCTTGCTCACGCAGCGCCGCCTGCAGCGACTCGATTTCGGCGATGCGCATGGCCAGGGTCTGATTGGCGCTGCGCAGCGCCTCCTCCGCCTGGCGGCGTTCGGTGATGTCGCGCAGCACCAGCATGCGGCTGGAGTGCGGCTGGGTCTGTTGGGTGATTGGATACACGCGCAGGTCAAGGATGCGCGAGCCGTCCTGCAAGGACAGCTCCAGTTGCTGCTGCTGGCAGGGCAGGATCTGGGCATGTGGCCAGTCCGCCGGCAAGGGCTGCCCCAGGAGCAAGCGGCTGGATTGGCCAAGCAGCCGCGCGGCGGCTGGGTTTAGGTCCAGGATGCGCATCTTGTCGTCCACCACCATCACGCCATCGCCCATGGCTTCGAAAGAGCGCGCGCGCGCCACCGGCACCAGGTAGAGCAGGCGTAAATAGAGCAGATCCAGCGCGAATATCAGGCCGGTGACGGTGAAGGAGTGCGGCGTCGGGTCCAGGCCTTGCAACGGCATGGCGCCGCTCAGGTAGAGGATGTTGCCAAGCCAGGGCGCGCAGGCGCTGATCATCAGCACGATGGACTGGCCGCGGAAGTGGGCTGGATAGTAGTGCAGCGCGCGGATCAGCATCAGCGAGCCTATCAGCATCATCAGATAGGAATAGCCGGCGACGCCGATCCAGAACGCCGGGCCGTGCTCATAGATCAGCAGATTGTAACCGGAGGGGCTGGGCCGGTAGCCGGTCCAGATCAGCTGATGCATCTCATTGCTCGCCGCCAGCAGCAGGCACAGCAGCGGCAGCGCGAACAAGGCGGCCAGCCAGCGCCGGCTCAACTGGATGCGGTTGTAGTCCAGCGCCAGCAGCAGGAACAGCACCGGGGTGCTCAAGGTGCCCAGGTATTCCAGCTTGGACCAGGCTATCTTGACGGGCAGGCTGGTGGCGGCCAGTTCGCACATCGCGCCGGCGGCCCAGATGGCGACCGCGCTCATCAGCAGCGCCAGCCAGCGCACGCCGGGGAACTGGCGGCGATACCAGGCGATGGCGGCGATGGCGGTGGCTATCAGCGCGGCGATCCCGGACAGGGCGGCCAGCGGGGTGAAATCGAAAGTCATGGGGCGACGATGGATCGGCAAGCCGGTAGTGTATCTTCTTGGCATGCGGACTCCTACCTTTTCCGAGCGGCATAGGTATAATCGAAACGTCGCTGTCCGCGTGTCCACGCTGGCGGCGACCGGTCGGCCCGAGGGGCGCTGCGAGGATGATCCATCCCCAGGCTCGGGCCGCTCCCGTTTCAACGGCGCTCACCTGATCAAAACCGTGCCGGGCACGGGAGCGGGTGAGCCGCATCCTGGCCGGCTGCGTGAACTAAGGAATGCTCGCGATGGCTGATTTCACCGATTTTCATGTTGCCGATATCAATCTGTCCGCCTGGGGCCGCAAGGAACTGGCGATTGCAGAAACCGAGATGCCGGGCCTGATGGCCTTGCGCGATGAGCACCGGCACAGCCAGCCGCTGCGCGGCGCGCGCATCGCCGGCAGTCTGCACATGACGATCCAGACCGGGGTCTTGATCGAGACCCTGGTGGCGCTGGGGGCTGAAGTGCGCTGGGCCTCTTGCAATATCTTCTCCACCCAGGACCACGCCGCCGCCGCCATCGCCGCGGCCGGCATCCCGGTGTTCGCCTTCAAGGGCGAGAGCTTGGACGAGTACTGGGAGTTCAGCCACAAGATCTTCGAATGGCCGGAGAACGAGCCGGCCAATATGATTCTCGACGATGGCGGCGACGCCACCTTGCTGTTGATGCTGGGCAGCAAGGCGGAAGGCGATCGCGGTGTGATCAGCCATCCGTCCAATGAGGAAGAGACCGCGCTGTTCGCCGCCATCGCCCGTTATCTGCAGCAAGACCCGCAGTGGTATTCCAAGCGTCTCAAGCACATCAAGGGCGTGACCGAGGAAACCACCACCGGCGTGCATCGCCTGTATCAGTTGGAGAAGGAAGGGCGCTTGCCGTTCCCGGCCTTCAACGTCAACGACTCGGTGACCAAGTCCAAGTTCGACAATCTCTACGGCTGCCGCGAATCGCTGGTGGACGGCATCAAGCGCGCCACCGACGTGATGGTGGCCGGCAAGGTGGCGGTGGTGCTGGGCTATGGCGACGTGGGCAAGGGGTGCGCGCAGAGCCTGCGTGGCCTCGGCGCCACGGTGTGGGTGACCGAGGTGGACCCGATCTGCGCGCTGCAGGCGGCGATGGAAGGCTACCGCGTGGTGCGCATGGACGAAGTGGCCGATCAGGCCGATATCTTCGTCACCGCCACCGGCAATGTCGGCGTGATCACGCATGAACACATGAAGAAGATGCGCAACAACGCCATCGTCTGCAATATCGGTCATTTCGACAGCGAGATCGAAGTCGCCAGCCTGCGCCAGTACCAGTGGGACAATATCAAGCCGCAGGTGGACCACATCATTTTCCCAGACGGCAAGCGAGTGATCCTGCTGGCCGAGGGCCGGCTGGTCAATCTGGGCTGCGCCACCGGCCACCCCAGCTTCGTGATGTCCAACTCCTTCACCAACCAGGTGTTGGCGCAAGTGGAAATCTTCGCCAACGGCCAGCAATACGGCAAACAGGTTTATGTGTTGCCCAAGCATCTGGACGAGAAGGTGGCGCGCCTGCATCTGGGCCGCATCGGCGCCAGGCTGACCGAGCTGTCCGACGAGCAGGCCGCCTATATCAGCGTGCCCAAGCAAGGTCCATATAAGCCGGATCACTATCGTTATTGATTTTTATAACGATATTAAAACGGACAGTGCTATTAGAATGGTGCTGTCCGTTTTTTCTTGTCCGCCGCCGCGGACCGCGGTCATCCTATAAAAACAAAGGAGTCTCCCGCAGGAGATACAGAGAGATCATGACAGCACAGAGCCGAACCTTCAGTTTCGAATTCTTTCCGCCCAAAACGCCGGAAGGCATCGCCAAGCTGCGCACCACGCGCCAGCAACTGGCCCAGTTCAAGCCGCAGTTCTTTTCCGTCACCTTCGGCGCCGGCGGCACCACCCGCGACGGCACGCTGGCGACGGTGCTGGAAATCCGCAGCGAAGGCCATGCCGCCGCGCCGCACCTGTCCTGCATCGGTTCCACCCGCGACAATATCAGCGCCATTCTCAATGAATACCGCAATAACGGCATCCGCCACATCGTCGCGCTGCGCGGCGACATCCCGTCCGGCATGGTGGCGGCCGGCGAATTCCGCTACGCCAATGAGCTGGTGGAATTCATCCGCGCCGAACACGGCGATCATTTCCACATCGAAGTGGCCGCTTATCCTGAATTCCATCCGCAGGCGCGCTCGGCCGAGGACGACATTAACAACTTCGTGCGCAAGGTCAACGCCGGGGCCAATTCGGCGATGACCCAGTACTTCTTCAATGCCGACGCCTATTTCCGTTTCGTCGACGAAGCGCAGGCGCGCGGCGTGAATATTCCCATCGTTCCGGGCATCATGCCGATCTCCAACTTCGGGCAACTGTGTCGTTTTTCCGACATGTGCGGCGCGGAAGTGCCGCGTTGGCTGCGCCAGCGCATGCAGGCCTATTACGACGACAGCGCGTCCATCCGCGCGCTGGGCCTGGACGTGGTGACCGAGCTGTGCGACCGCCTGCTGCAGCACGGCGCGCCGGGCCTGCACTTCTACACGCTGAATCAGGCCGGCTTGGTGTCCACCATTTGGCAGCGGCTAGGTTTGTGAATCAGGACGCGTTCCCATGCAAAACGGCCCGGAATACCGGGCCGTTCTGTTCTAATCCTGACGCGGCGCGAGGCCGCCCGCCTAAAGGCCACGCAATTGGCCCAGCGGCAATGAAGTCGTCCGCTTGATCTCCTTGAGCACAAAGCTGGATTTCACATCGGCGACGCCAGGATGCTGCAACAACTCATCCATCACGAAGCGCGAGAAGTGTTCCATGTCTTCGAAATACACCTGCAACAGATAGTCCATCTCGCCGGTCATCGCGAAACAGTTGATGACTTCCTGCCAGCTCTGCACCGCTTCAATAAAGCTCTGCAAATGCGCATTGCCGCGCTTTTCCAGCGTCACCCGCACCCAGGCCTGCAAGCCCAGGCCGATGCGGGCCGGATCCAGCAGTGCCACGTACTGGCGGATCACGCCGGACTCCTCCAGCTGTTTCAGACGGCGCAGGCAAGGGGATGGAGACAGGGCCACCCGTTCTGCTAATTCCACGTTGGTTAAGCGACCGTCATGCTGTAGCTCGGCCAGAATACGCAAGTCTGTCTTATCTAATGTAAGACTTGGCATGTTTTCTCCTAAAAGAGGCAAAATATTAGTGTTTTATACTTAGTTATTACTGGTTTCTTGGTATTTAGCAAGAAAATTGCCCCGTAGTTTCCATAGAATAAAAAGCCTAAAAACGCATTCTACACACGGCGCTAAAAAAGCACCGGGGTTTGTCGAGCGATAAGACGGCGGAGATTTAAGATTCACATCCAGAGGAGAAGCTTGCCGCAAGTCATTGCGGCAGGCCGTGTGCGCGGCGTGAGTGTTCATCAGCGCCGGCTATTCAGCCTTTTCTTGCTTCTGTCCCGTCTTCTTGTGCGCTTTTCCCGGTGAAACCGTGTCTAGAACAAGGCTTTCTCAACATGTCATGACAAGACTATCACAAGACATGTCATCAAAAGCTAGTGTTGATTGTTAATAAACAAGCTTGTTGCGCGGACCACAAGACCAAGTCGCCAGTTCAGAGCGGCGCTCTACTTCCGCTCGTCGCGAGCCGGCGCACACTCATCTACAACAGGAGAAACAGATGAAAATGGAAACCATGCTGCAAAACCCCCTGGCCACCGACGGCTTTGAATTCGTCGAATACACCGCCCCCACCGAAGATGGCATCGCCAAGCTCAAAGCGCTGTTTTTGTCGCTGGGCTTCAGCGAAGTGGCGCGCCATCGCAGCAAGAATGTCAGCCTGTTCCGTCAGGGCGACATCAACTTCATTCTGAACGGTGAGTCGTCGCAGCCGGCCAAGGCTTTCGGCCACGAGCACGGCCCGTCCGCTTGTGCGATGGCGTGGCGCGTCAAGGACGCGGCCAAGGCCTATGAATATGCGCTGGCTCATGGCGCCAAGAAGTATGAACGTCCGATCGGCTTCATGGAGTTGAACATTCCGGCGGTGGAAGGCATTGGCGGCTCGGCGCTGTATTTCGTCGACCGCTACGGTCCGGAGCACAGCATTTACGATGTGGACTTCCTGCCGCTGGACGGCGTGGATCAGCATCCCCAAGGCGTGGGCCTGTATGAGATCGATCACCTGACCCACAATGTCTTCCGCGGCAATATGGCCAAGTGGGCGGGTTTCTACACCGATATCGCCAACTTCCGCGAAATCCGCTATTTCGACATCGAGGGCAAGCTCACCGGCCTGGTGTCCCAGGCGATGACCAGCCCCTGCGGCAAGATTCGCATCCCGATCAACGAATCCTCCGACGATAAGAGCCAGATCGAGGAATTCCTGCGCGAATACCATGGCGAGGGCATCCAGCACATCGCGCTGACCACCCGCGACATCTACCACACCGTGGAAACCTTGAAGGCCGCCGGCACCCGCTTCCTGGACACCCCGGACACTTATTATGAAAAAGTGGACACCCGGGTGCCGGGCCATGGCGAGGATCTGGCGCGCCTGCACAAGAACCATATCCTGGTGGACGGCGCGCCGGTGGACGGCGCCGGCATCCTGCTGCAGATCTTCACCGAAACCGTGATCGGTCCGATCTTCTTCGAGATCATCCAGCGCAAGGGCAACGAGGGCTTCGGCGAGGGCAACTTCCGCGCGCTGTTCGAGTCGATCGAAGAAGACCAGATTCGCCGCGGCGTCATCTAAAGCCCGCTGTTCATCCATGCGATCCCCGCCGTTCCGACGGCGGGCTTGAAGGACTCACCATGCGTAAATGGATTCAATTTCCCCACCGCGAAGGCACCGTCTCGCGCCAGGCCCACGCCGATTTTCCGAGCGAAGCCATTTATGAGCGCGAAGTGGGCCGCAGCGGCTTCTTCGGTCCGGCCACCCATCTGCACCACAAGCATCCGCCCACTGGCTGGAGCGCCTGGGAAGGTCCGCTGCGCCCGCGCGCCTTTGATCTGAATGAGTTGCCCAAGAACGTCGCCGCGCCCTGGGCCGCGCCGCTGGTGCTGCACAACGCCCAATGCAAGCTGCGCATCTGGAGCGTGGATCAGGCGATGACTCAGTTGTTCCGCAACGGCGACGGCGACGACATGCTGTTCATCCACGCCGGCAGCGGCGAGCTGTTTTGCGATTACGGCCACCTGAGCTATCGCGACGGCGACTATATCCTGATGCCGCGCTCCACCAGCTGGCGCATCGAGCCGGCGGCGCCCACCACCATGCTGCTGATCGAGGCCAGCAACGGCGCTTACCAGTTGCCGGATAAGGGCCTGGTCGGGCCGCACGCCATTTTCGACGAGGCGATGCTGGACGTGCCGGCGATAGACGACGCCTTCCGCGCGCAGCAGACCGAGGACGAGTGGCAGGTGGTGATCAAGCGGCGCGGCGCGCTGTCCACGGTGACTTATCCGTTCAATCCGCTGGACGCGGTGGGCTGGCACGGCAATCACTCGGTGGCGCGCATCAACTGGCGCGACATCCGGCCGCTGATGAGCCACCGTTATCACTTGCCGCCGTCGGCGCATACCACCTTCGTCGCCGACGGTTTCGTGATCTGCACCTTCGTGCCGCGGCCGATCGAGTCCGATCCCGGCGCTTTGAAGGTGCCGTTCTATCACAACAACGACGATTACGACGAAGTGATCTTCTATCACGCCGGCGACTTCTTCAGTCGCGACAATATCAAGCCGGGCATGCTGACCTTCCATCCGGCCGGCTTCACCCACGGGCCGCACCCCAAGGCCTTCGCCAAGGCGATGACGGATCCCAAGACCTTCACCGACGAAGTGGCGGTGATGATAGACGCGCGCGATGCGCTGGAGCAGGGGCCGCAGATGCCGGAGGTGGAGTGGACCCAGTATGTGGATAGCTGGAAACCCAAGCCCTAGTCGCCTGGCGTTATCGCTGCTGCGCAAGCCGATCTCGGCGCTGCGATGCTCGCGGTACCATTTGTACCGCTGCGCTTCTCCCGCCGACCTCGGCTTGCTCGCGACGCGATAGCGCTCAGGCGATGTCGTGGATGTCATACCGTATCACTGGAATTTCAGCTGCCCAGCTGCAGAAAGAATAGAAGATGAAACTCGCCACATATCAGAATCAAACCCGCGACGGCCAACTGCTGGTCGTCAGCCGTGACCTGTCCCGCGCGGTGGCGGTGCCGCAGATCGCCGCCAGCCTGCAGCAGGCGCTGGACGGCTGGGACGCGCTGGCGCCGCGGCTGCAGGAAGTCTACGCCGCGCTTAACGATGGCGAGGTGCCGGGCGCCTTCCCGTTCGAGCCGCAGCGTTGCCACAGCCCATTGCCGCGCGCCTATCAATGGGCGGACGGCAGCGCTTATCTGAACCATGTCGAACTGGTGCGCAAGGCGCGCGGCGCCGAGGTGCCGGCCAGCTTCTACCATGACCCGCTGATGTACCAGGGCGGCTCCGACGCCTTCCTGCCGCCGCTGGCGCCGATTCCGCTGCGCGACGAGGCCTGGGGCCTGGACTTCGAGGGCGAGGTGGCGGTGATCACCGGCGACGTGCCGCTGGGCGCCGACGCCGCCGCTTGCGCTGGCCAGATCCGCCTGCTGATGCTGGTCAACGATGTCAGCCTGCGCAATCTGATTCCCAATGAGCTGGCCAAGGGCTTTGGCTTCTTCCAGAGTAAGCCGGCCACGGCGTTCTCGCCGGTGGCGGTGACACCGGACGAATTGGGCGCGGCCTGGCGCGACGGCAAGGCGCATCTGCCGCTGCTGGTGGAATACAACGGCGCGCCTTACGGCCATCCCAACGCCGGCGTGGAAATGCAGTTCAGTTTCCCGCAACTGGTGGCGCACGTGGCCAAGACCCGCGAGCTGGCCGCCGGCTCCATCATCGGCTCCGGCACCGTGTCCAATCACGACCGCAGCGTCGGCTCCTGCTGCCTGGCGGAACAGCGGATGATAGAGACCATAGAGAGCGGCGCGCCGACGACCCCGTTCATGAAAGTAGGCGACCGCGTGCGCATCGAAATGAAGGACGCCACCGGCGCCAGCGTCTTCGGCGCCATCGAGCAGATGGTGGTGAAACATGGTTGAGCGCGTGTTGTACGGCTATTTCCGTTCCAGCGCCGCCTACCGGGTGCGCATCGCGCTGAATCTGAAAGGGCTGGATTACCGCTATCAGCCGATCAATCTGCTCAAGGGCGAGCAGCGCAGCCCCGAGTATCTGGCCATCAATCCGCAGGGGCTGGTGCCGTTGCTGGACGACGGCGGGGTCAAGATCGCGCAGTCCCTGGCGATCTGCGAATACCTGGACGAGGCCTATCCGGATACGCCGCGGCTGTTGCCGGCCGGCGCTGCGGAGCGGGCGCGGGTTCGCGCGCTGGCCTTGGCGATCGCCGCCGACATCCATCCCTTGCAGAACACCCGGGTCGGCAAATATCTGCAGACCGAGTACGGCAAGGATGAAGAGGGCAAGGCGCAGTGGATACGTCACTGGATTCAGACCGGCTTCGCCGCGCTGGAACAGCAGCTGGCCGCAGCGCCTAGCCGCTATGCGGCGGGCGAGCAGCCGACGCTGGCCGATGTCTGCCTGCTGCCGCAGGTGTTCAGCGCCCATCGCTTCGGCCTGGATCTGACTGCGTATCCGAACATCATCCGCGTCGCGGACGCGCTGGAGCAATTGCCGGCTTTTGCGGCAGCTCACCCGTCCCGGCAGCCGGACGCGATCTAAGTCTTTGATCCGGCGGGCTAGTCGTTTCAGACGGCTGGCCCGCTTATTTTTCCCGCGCCGCAGCCGCCCGTTTTTTTGCAATTATTCCTTGACGCGGTTAACGTCCTCTGATTAAATGCGTGGCTCTGACGGCGCGACAGCGCAGCAGTGATGGCCAGTTAGCTCAGTTGGTAGAGCAGCGGATTGAAAATCCGCGTGTCCGTGGT
>NZ_JAYSGF010000054.1:0-23012 GCF_041912965.1 Chromobacterium sp.
TCGCCATGTGAAAGTAGGACACCGCCAGACGCCCCATTGCAAAGCCCAGCTCACTCGAGCTGGGCTTTATGCATTGGCGCGGTGGAAACGCCGACACGAAAGCCTCCCCTCGGGGAGGCTTTGTTGCGTTTGGCGTTCAGTAATAGCTGACCACCAGTTGGCCGCGCTGGCTGTTCTTGGGCGTGGCGATGCTGAAGCTGCGGCTCCGTTCGCTGCGGTCCAGATCCAGGCCATTGGCGGAGGGCTGGCTGCTGCTGCGGGCATCGGCCTTGGCTTGCAGCGGCAAGGTTTTGCCGTTGGCCAGCAACGCTTCGAGGTGGAGGGGTGCCTTGCATTTGCCCACTTGCAACTGGCTGGGGGCATTGTCGCGCGGCGGAGCGCTCAAGGACATTGGACATTGAGCTTCGACGATGCGACCGCTGAAGGTGATGACGCCGCCGCCGGCCAGAATGGCGGACGACAGCAACAGGCATGCCATGGCGGCAAGCGGCGCTGGATGTTTCATGTGAATACCCCGTTTAGTCTTGGCTAGTGTTTGCAGCGGCTCTGCGGCGGCTGTCTCGAATTGCCTTCTAGGTATAGGGGGTATCCGGATTGGGTGCAGGAAAATATTAATATATTAATTTGAATCTTAATAGATATCTGCTATATGTGTTTCAAATTGACGTGTTATTCATCGATAAATGGTTTAAAAACGCGAATGAAAGCCGCTCACCCGATCAAGAGGTGAGCGGCTTTTTTGATATGGAGCCCGCCGGCGTCGTCAGTTGCCCGGAGTGCTGCGCTGTTCCTGCTCGCGCTGGCGTTCCGCCTTGATGATTTTGTAGATCCATTGCAGCGATACGCCGTAGCGCCGCGCCAGCTCCGCGTGGTTGCCGCCGGTGAATTCGCGGTAGATCTGTTGATCGCGCTGCGCGGAGCGGTAGGACAAGCCGATGGGGAAGTAGATGTTCTGCCCGCCCCAATGCTTGGCCATGCGTTCGGCGATTTCCTGCCCCAGCTGCTCGGCTTGCTGTTGTTCGGTGTTGGCGAGCTGTTTCAGCGTCATGGCCACGTGCTGGGCCAGGTCGACGAGCAGTTCCGGGCCTTTGCTGCGAAAGCGTGCTTGCATGGCGTTGTCCTTTGGCGGCGGTATCGATGACGGCCATTATCGCTGTCTTCACGCGCGCGGCCCGGATGACGCGTGTCAGCGCCGGAGCGCGCCCTTCTTCTGTAAAGCGCATTAAAAGACCGCCGCCGTGGCGGTGGCGCATCCTTGCCCTCGTTCGATGGCCATGCGTCGTCGGCAACCGTCATCGCGAGCGATCTCGCGTTCCTTCCCATGTTGTCCAGGAGCCCGCCCGTGGCCAGCACTTCCCAGATCGTCGACGCGTTCGTCACGCGTTTGCGCGGCATTTTGCCGCAACTGAGCGTCGAGCATTATGCCGGCGCGCCGGCCGAGTATCGGCTCGAACATCCGCAAGGCGCGCTCTTGTTGAGCTACCGCGGCAGCCAGTTCGCTGCGCCGCGCGACACGGCCGGTTTCGGCCAGCAGCGCACCTTGCAGTTGGAGCTGACGCTGCTGCTGCGGCGCGCCAACGCGCAGTTCAACGATACGGAGGCGCTGGACGCGGCGCGGCGCGCCTGCCTTGGGTTTGCCGCACCGGATTGCCGAGCCGCGTGGCTGTCGTCCGAAACCTTTCTGGGGTTCAGCGACGGCATTGCCCGCTATGCCATTTCGCTGGCCGCCGACACCTGGCAGGTGGCGGAGGCGGCCATTGGGCATGAGCCCGTGTTAACCGCAGTCACTAACGAGGAGCAACCATGAAGTACTTGTATTCCGGGCCGATCAGCGGCGTCACCCTGGCCGACGGCCAGGAAATCATGTTGTTTCCCGGCGCCGAGGTGGACATGCCGGAGCAGCACGATTACACCCGCATGCTGCTGGCCTTGCGGCACCTGAGCCCGCTGCCGGCCGTGGCGGCGGAACCGACCTCCCCTAGCGCTGAACAAGGAGCTTGAGCATGGCAGCGAATTATCTGCATGGCGTGGAAACCATTGAAGTCGAACGCGGCGCGCGCCCGGTGCGCACCGTCAAATCGGCGGTGATCGGCCTGATCGGCACCGCGCCGCTGGCGCCGGAAGCGGCCAACACTCCGGTGTTGTGCCTGTCGGAAAAAGACGCGGCGGCCTTCGGCCCGCAGCTGGCCGGCTTCACCATTCCGCAAGCGCTGAACGCGATCTACGATCACGGCGCCGGCACCGTGGTGGTGATCAATGTGCTGGACCCGGCGCTGCACAAGAGCCCGGTCGCTGGCGAGGCAGTGACGTTGGACGCGGCCACCGGCCAGGGCAAGACCGCCAAGGCGGCGCTGCAGAACGTGGTGGTGAAGAGCGCCGACGGCGCTACCGCCTACGTGGCCGGCACCGACTACCTGCTGGACGCGGTCAACGGCAAGATCACCCGGCTGAAGGACGGCGCCATCGCCGCCGGCGCGGGCCTGAAAGTCAGCTATGACTACGCCGACCCGACCAAGATCACCGCCGCCGACATCATCGGCGCGGTCAACGCCGCCGGCAACCGCACCGGCTTGAAGGCACTGCAGGACACCTATAACCGCTTCGGTTTCTTCGCCAAACTGTTGATCGCGCCGGGCTTCTGCACCCAGAACTCGGTGGCCAGCGCGATGGCGGCCATGGCCGACAAGCTGGACGCCATCGCCTATGTCGACGCGCCGATCGGCACCAGCTTCGCTCAGGCGCAAGCGGGCCGCGGCCCGGCCGGCGGCATCAACTTCAACACCTCCAGCGACCGCGTGCGCCTGTGCTATCCGCACGTCAAGGTGTTCGACCCGGCCACCAACGACACCCGTCTGGAGCCGCTGTCGGCCCGCGCCGCCGGCCTGCGCGCCAAGGTGGACAACGACAAGGGCTTCTGGTGGTCCAGCTCCAACCAGGAACTGGCCGGCGTCATCGGCGTGGAGCGCCAACTGACCGCGATGATAGACGACCCGCAGTCCGAGGTGAACCTGCTGAACGAGCAGGGCATCACCACGGTGTTCTCCAGCTTCGGTTCCGGCTTCCGCCTGTGGGGCAACCGCACCGCCGCCTGGCCCACCGTCAGCCATATGCGCAACTTCGAGAACGTGCGCCGCACCGGCGACGTGATCAATGAGTCGATCCGCTACTTCAGCCAGCAGTTCATCGACATGCCGCTGAACCAGGCCACCATCGACGCGCTGGTGGAATCGGTGAACGGCTATGGCCGCAAGCTGATCGGCGACGGCGCGCTGCTGGGCTTCAAGGCCTGGTTCGACGTGGCGCGCAACCCGGAGACCGAGCTGGCCGCTGGCCATCTGCTGATCAGCTACAAGTACACGGTGCCGCCGCCGCTGGAACGTCTGACCTTTGAGACCGAGATCACCTCGGAATACCTGTTGAGCCTGAAGGGAGGCAATTGATCATGGCAGGCAAGATTGAAATCAACCGCATCACCAACGCCAACATCTACATCAACGGCAACTCGCTGTTGGGTCGCGCCGAGGAGATCAAGCTGCCGGACGTGTCCGCCATCATGCAGGAACACAAGGCGCTGGGCATGGTAGGCAAGATCGAGCTGCCGGCCGGCTTCGACAAGCTGGAAGGCGAGATCAAGTGGAACTCCTTGTACAAGGACGTGGCCAAGATCATCGCCAATCCGTTCCAGGCGGTGCAATTGCAGGCCCGCTCCAGCATCGAGACCTATGGCGCGCAGGGCCGCTTGCAGCAAGTCAGCCTGGTGACCTTCCTGACCGTGATGTTCAAGAAGAACCCGCTGGGCACTTACAAGCAGCATGAAAACGCCGATTTCAGCTCCTCCTTCTCCGCCACCTACATCAAGCAGGTAGTGGATGGCGAGGATGTGCTGGAGCTGGACTACCTGGCCAATATCTTCCGGGTGGGCGGCGACGACATGCTGGAACTGTACCGCCGCAATATCGGCGGTTGATGAAGGGCCGGCCACCGGCCGGCTTGCTGACAAGGGCCTTGGCTCATGAGGAGAGGCCCGGCGCTGCCGGGTCCCCGGAGCCGCAGGAGGCGGCTTGTCGGCAAGCAGGCCGGGGCTTTCAAGCCTTTCCCTAAAGGGCTTTAACAGACCCGCCGGGCCGTAAACCGGAAAATGAAGCTCATCAACCACGCAGTCCGCGACCAAGGAGCTCACATGAAGATCAAACTCAAATACCCGTTCACCAACGCCGCCGGCGAACGCCTGGACAGCCTGGAAATCAGCCGCCTGAAGCGCGCCGATCTCAAGGCCGCCAGCCATCACAGCCAGGACGACGCCGACCAGGAGGATTTCCTGTTCGCGCGCATGACCGGCCTGACGCTGGAAGACATCGACCAGCTCGACATCGCCGACAGCCGCGCGCTGGCGGACTGCTTTCGCGACATGGTGGGCGTCTCCGACGACGCTTAAGGACTTCGACGAAGCGCTGCTGACCGTGCTCGGCCTGCCGCCGTCGGAAATCGACGCGCTGGCGATGGACGACTACTGGTTCTGGTGCGAGGTGGCGGAGCGTGAGATCCAGCGCCGCCACGAGCGCGAACAGCAGTGGCTGGATCGAGACTGATTTTTCCTGCGCCGCGCGTTCGCGCGGCCCGGGGCCGGCCCGTCCGTCAGGACGGCCGCCGGCCCCACCCAGAGCCGCCGGAGCTGGTTTGGCGGCCTTCCCCTCATACTCACAGGCTAACACCATGGTAAGCGAGTTTTTCATCGGTCTTAAGGTGGGAGCGACGCTGTCCGGGGTCTTCGACAACGCCTTCCGCTCCGCGCGCGCCTCCTTGGATGAACTGGGCAAGACCAGCTTGCGCTTGCGCGATCGCCAGCGCGAGCTGAGCGACAGCGTGGAGCGTTCGCGCAAGGCCTTCGCCGCGCTGGATCTGCCGCAGCTGGAGCGAGATCACCACAAGCTGGAGCTGACGCTGGAGCGCTTGCGCCAGCGGCACGACGCCTGGCTGGACAGCGTCAAGCGCGGCCAGGGCGTCAAGCTCGCCCTGCCCGGCGTGTCCCAGGTCAGCGAGCTGGTGGCCAAGTGCCGCGTCGAGCTGCAGGCCTCGGTGAAGGTCAAGGCGGTGATCGAAGTGGAACAGCGGGTGCTGGAAAGCCAGGAGCGGCAAAAAGACGCCACCTGCAATCCACGCCCGCCGACCGCGCCCAAGCGCCCGACTCCGCGCGGCGACGGCGGCGACAAGTCCAAGGACGCGCCGCCCGATCTCGAATCCACCCTCCAGCGTCTGCGCACGCCCGGCATCCAGCGATGGATAGGCGTGGCCGACGCTGTTCAGCTGTCCTCGCGCTGGCTGTCCGACGCTGCCGGCAAAACCCACGAAGTCCTGTCCAAAGGCCTGGGCAATAAGGCCTTGCGCTATGTGCACGGCAAGCTCAACCCGCTGCTGGGCGGCAAGCTGCCCAGCGTCGACGCCATGCTGGGCGCGCTGGAAAGCACCCGCGACGCCGGCGACACCGTCGCCAAGGGCGCGGCCAGGGTGGGCCAGGCGCTGCGCCGTTACGCCGACACCCCGGGCAGTGTGCTGGCCAAGATCGCCGCCGCCAGCGAGACGCTGCTGAAAGAAGACGGCGCCAAGGCGGCCCAGCCGGGCAAGACGGGCGGCGGCAAGATCCGCTCCGCCATTCGCCTGTTGCAAGGCCTGCCGGCGCCGGACGCCACGCCCCTGATCGAATTCAACGACAAGGTGGGTGGCATCAGCCGCGATGTGGCCAAGGCGGCCGGCACCGTGCACAAGACCTTGTCGCAAGGCATGGGCAACAAGGCGCTGCGCTATGTGCACGGCAAGCTCAACCCCTTGCTGGGCGGCAAGCTGCCCAGCGTGGAAAGCCTGCTTGGCTCGGTGAAAGCGCTGGAGGACGGCGCGACCAAGGCCGGCGAGATCAGCGACAAGGTGGGCAAGTCGCTGCGCCGCTACCAGGACACCAAGGGCGGCTTGCTGAGCAAGCTGTGGGCCGCCGGCAGCGAATGGTTCAAGGAAGACAAGCCGGGCGCCACCCAGGGCCAGGCGGACAAGCCCGGCGACTGCATGGGCGCCAAGCCCGAGAACTGCTGCTGTTGCTGCCAGCCGGCCACGCGCGACATCGACAAGCCCGGCGATGGCATGGACCCGGATCGGGACGAGCGCCGCAAGAAAGAGCGCCGCGACAAGGAGAAAAAGGGCGACAGACGCGAGCGTGGCCGCAAGGAACGGCGCCCCAGGCCCAGGCCGCGTCCCAAGCCCAGCCCGAAACGGAGGCCCAGTCCGAAGCCGAGACCGAGCCCCAGGCCCAGGCCGAGCCCGCGTCCGCGGCGCCTGCCCAAGGGCCGTGGCCTGCCCGGCGGCATCGGCGAGGTGTTCCGCCGCGGCGCGGCGCTGGCCAAGGCCGGAATCAAGGGCCTGGGCAATGCGCTGAAACAGGTGCCGGGCATGCTGCGCGGCGGCGCGCAGAAAACCGGGGACTGGCTCAAGAGCCTGTCGGGCAAGGCCAAGGCCGGCGCGCAGAGCGCGGCCAAGACGGCGGGTTCGGTGGCCAGCCGCGTCGGCGCGGGGTTGAAGCGTCTGCCTGGACTGGCGCGCGGCGGCATCGGCAACGCGGCCAAGCTGGCCAGAACGGTGGCCCAGCGCGCGGCGCCGCTGCTGAAAACCGGCGCCGGCGTGGCCAAGGCCGGACTCGGCATCGGCAAGGAAGTGTTCAAGCGCACCGGCGGCCTGCTCAAGGCCGGCGTCGCCGGCTCGGTGATCACGGCGTTGGAGGCCGGCCAGGAAGCGTGGAACGTCAGCAAGTCCAATCGCAGCCAGACCGAGAAGAACAAGGAGTACTGGAAGATAGGCGGCAAGGCCGGCGGCTCCATCGGCGGCGCGGCGATGGGCGCGGCCATCGGCAGCATGATCCTGCCCGGCGTCGGCACCCTGGTGGGCGGCGTCATCGGCCACTTCGCCGGCAAATACGCCGGGGAATGGGCCGGCGGCAAGGTGGGCAACGCCATCCACGGCGCGGCCATGCCCGGCAAGGCCAAAGCGCCGATGGCGGGCGGCGCGACGCCCGCGACCCAGGCGCCTGCGCAGCTTCAAGCGCAAGCCCAGGCGCAAGCGCGCAGCCAGCAGCTGCAACGCCTGCAACAGGGCGGCGCGGCGGCCAGGGCACCGGCCAAGAGCGCGGGTGGCGGCATGAACATCAGCTTCGCGCCGCACATCACCGTCAACGCCGGCGCGCCGGCGGGCGTCAAGCAGCAGGTGCAGCAAGCGATGCAGCTGTCCTTCACCGAGTTCGAGCGCCTGATGCGGCGCTACGAGGCGGATAGGCAACGGCGTAGCTATAGCGCCCGCGCTTAAGCCGCGGAGCCTGGCGCGCTAGCGCGCCGGCTCCTGTTTCCACCTATTTGGAGGGCAACCCATGTACGCGGTACTGGGCAATATCGAGTTTGATCTGATCACGTATTTCGACGGCCTGGAACAGCGCAGCGGCAGCGACTTCGCCGAGCATGGCCGCATCGGCGGCAAGCCGGTGCTGCAATTCGTCGGCGACAAGCTGGACGAAATCCGCATCGACCTGGTGCTGCACGCCACCTATTGCCAGCCGGATGAGGAGCTGAAAAAGCTGCAGGCGGCGCGGCAGCAGCATCAGGCCTTGGCCTTGGTGCTGGGCAACGGCGATTACAAAGGCCGCTTCGTCATCACCGAGCTGCAAAGCACCGGCCGCCAGACCGACCGCAGCGGCAGCCTGCTGGCGGTGGAAGCCCAGCTCAGCCTGCGCGAGTTCGGCGGCGACGCGCCGCCCAAGCCCAAGCCGGCGCTGGCCAAGGCCGGCGCCGGGCTGCCGGCGGGCAAGCTCAAGCTGCCGGCCGGGCTGGAGCGCTTCAAGGCCGACATCGCCGGCCTGGCCAAGGTGGTAGCCCAGGTCAAAAGCGTGGTGGGCAAGGTCAAGACCGTGATCAACACCGCGCGCGACATCCGCCAATTGGCCGGCCGCGATCCGGCCGCCGCGCTGGAAAAACTGCCCGGCCTGCTCAAGGAGGTACAGGCGGTGGCGCCCGGCCTGCAAGTCAGCGCCGAGCAGATGGCCAAGTTCGAGCAATACAGCAAGCTGGCCGGCGACGCGGTGCGCGTGGGCCAGAGCCTGCAGCAGGCCAAGCTGAACATGAGCGCGATGGGCCGGCTGCTGGCCGGCACCCAGGCCGGCCAGGTGCTGGACAAGCTGGCCGCCTGCGAAGAAATCAACGGCCGCTCCGAAGTGGCCTTGCGCGAACTGGCCGAGCCGCTGGCCGGCCTGGCCGCCAAGGCCGCGGTGCGGCGCATCCTGAGGTGAAGCCATGTTCCTGAACCATGTGACTCAAGAAAACGAACGCTGGGACCAGATCGCCTGGCGCTATTACGGCGACGTCGGCCAGATGGCGCAGCTGATCGCCAACAACGCCCATGTGCCGATAGGCGAAACCCTGCCCGCCGGCCTGACCCTGGCGATTCCGGTGCTGGACGCCGCCGATAGCGCGGCGCTGGAGCAACTGCCGCCCTGGAGGCGGCCATGAGCGACAGCCGCGTGCAAGACGTGCCGACTCCGGCTTTCGAGCTCAGCTACAACGGCAAATCCATCACCGCAGACATCGCCGGCCACGTGCTCAGCATCGCCTACACCGATCACCTGAGCGGCGAATCCGATGAACTGGACGTGGAACTGGAGGACGTGGACGGCCGCTGGCTGGACAGCTGGTATCCGGACAAGGGCGCCACGCTGGCGCTCAAGCTGGGCTATCGCGGCACGGCGCTGACGGCGGCGGGCAGCTTCGACATCGACGAAGTGGAATACCGCTCGCCCCCGTCCACCGTGCGCATCCGCGCGCTGGCCACCGGCGTGCAGCATCCGCTGCGCACCAAGAACGGCCGCGCCTATGAGCAGATCACGCTGCAAGCGCTGGCCCAGCGCATCGCCAAGCGCCACCGCATGAAGCTGCAGGGCAAGATCGAGGCGGTGAACATAGACCGGCTGACCCAGTATCACGAAACCGATCTGCAATTCCTGCAACGGGTGGCGGACCAGCACGGCTATGTCTGCAAGGTGATGGATAACAACCGCAAGCTGGTGTTCTGGAAGCGCAGCGACCTGATGCAGGGCGCCAGCGTGCGCCGCTACACCCCGGCCCAGCTGATGGGCTGGCAGGCGCAGGACCAGCTCAGCAAGGTGCCGGCCCAGGTGGACGTCAGCTATCACGATCCGGCCAAGCGCGTGCTGCGCACCGCCAGCGCGCGCGCCGACGCCAAGGCGCCGGGTGGCAAGGCCAGCAGCGCCGACACCGTCAAGCTCACCCGCAAGGCCGCCGGCAAGCGCCAGGCCGAGCAGATGGCCGCGGCGGAGCTGGAGCGCCGCCAGCTAGAGCGCACCCGCATGTCCGTCACCGTGGACGGCTCGCCGCAGCTGGCCGCCGGCAGCAATATCGATCTGGACGGCTTCGGCAAACTGTCCGGCCGCTACCAGATCCAGCGCGCCAGCCACCGCATCAGCCGCCAGGACGGCTATGTGTGCGAACTGGAATTGAAACGGGTGGCCGCCAGCGCCGCCCAGGATAAAAGGAAAACCCCATGAGCGACGTCCCCCTGCCGGAAGCGCTGGCCACCCTCAAGTTCGGCAGCGTCTCCGCCGTCGATGAAAACACCCAGCGCGTGCGGGTTCGGCTGCCGGAATTGGGCAGTCTGCGCACCGCCTGGCTGCCGGTGCTCAGCCGCAAGAGCGGCCGCGACAAGGACTACTGGCTGCCGGACATCGGCGAACAAGTGGCGGTGCTGCTGGACGCGCGCGGCGAGGACGGCGTGGTGTTGGGCGCCATTTTCTCCGCCGCCGACGCGGTGCCGGTGGTCAGCCGCGACAAATGGCATCGCCGTTTCGCCGACGGCGCGATCCTGGAATACGACCGCGCCGCGCATCAGCTCACCGTGCGCGGCGGGGTGAGCAAGGTGGTGGTGGAGGCGGGCGCCGAGATCACCCTCAAGGCCGGTGCCAAGGTCAGCATAGACGCGCCGGCGACCGAGATCAGCGGCACCTTGCTGGTCAAGGGCCTGCTCACCTATCAGGGTGGCCTGAACGGTTCCGGCGGCGGCGGCGCCAGCTTCGCCGGCAATATCAGCCAGAGCGGCGGCAGCTTCAACAATGCTGGCGGCGATGTGGTGGCCAGCGGCAAGAGCCTGGCCGGCCACGTACATCCGGCGCCGGGCGGCATGACCGGCGGGCCGGTGTAAACACGGCGCTTAAGATCCGCCGCGGCGTCAAGCACCCAGCCCCGATGGCGAGAGCCATCGGGGCTGGGTTGCGTCTAGAGGCAAGGCTGTCAGATCAAGCGGTTCAACTCGCTGGCCGCGTTCAACTGCATCGCATGCAGCGGCTCCAGCATGAAGGCGAGATGGTTGCCCGGCGCGGCGTCGTCCTGGCACTGCCACAGCAACTGCAAGGCCGCGGCCAGGCTGGAGTTGGCGGCGTCCAGCTCCACCAGATGACGGCTGGCGATCTGATGGATAGATTGGTGGCAGCGGCTCAGCTCATCGATCACCGCGTCCAGCATGCTCAGTTCGGCATGTTGCCGCCGCAGCGCCTGCAGCTGGGCGATTGCCTGCCCCAGCTGATGCGTGGGCTTGCCGGGCAGCGTCTGGAGCGGAGAAGAGGGGGTTGCCATGATGAAGTTTTCCAATGGATGTCGGCGCGGCCGGTCCGGACCTCGCCGGCACAGGGCGGGAGCGGCCTGACGGCCGTTGCGGGGCGGCGCGCCCGGCGCCGGAAAAACGCGGCGCGACGGGAATTGTCGTTCAGCGCCGGCGCCGGGGTCAAGCGTTGGCTGGATCCGGACGCGCCGCGTGCTGTCTTTAGTTTGTGTTCCACATTTTCCTTTGCGAGCGGTCTGGCGCCAGCTATAACCACACTTGCATGTAATGATATAAGCATGCTTATTTTTGATAGAAAATACTAAGTGAATGTACGTAGTGCGCTGCAGCTTGGCGCCGGTTCACGATCTTGCGCGCCGGGGCGCTGCGGCCGAGAAAGCGGAATGTACGCGTGGTACATGCGCATTTCGAGGACGCATTCGCCGTGTGGGGTTTCATAAGGCGTAGCGGATGTTGAACCGGCCCTAGGGAGGGGCGGCCCGGCCGCCCCATGGCGGCGCCGTCCGTGGCGGAGCTGATGCAGGCTGGCCGCAAGGGGACGGATGGCACCGAGGCTTCTCAATACAAGGAGCAGGATCGATGTCATTGCAACAGTCTGTCGCGGCTGGCTTGGGTCTGGCGCTGGTCTGCGCCGTCGCCGGCGTCCAGGCCGCCGACATGCCGGAGGCGTCCGCCGCCGCCGCGTTCAAGGCCATGAAGAATACGCCGGCGGCGCGTCACAGCTATTACACCGGCGGCGTGCACAACACCGTCGGCTGTCCGCTGCCGGGCAGCTGCGTCTATCCGCGCAAGCCCGGCGAACCCAGCGATCCGCTGTTCCCGGAATGGTGGGTCAGCAACTGGACCATGTACCGCATCTACAATCAGGCGGCGATCCAGCAATACCCGCCGCCGTACGCCTCGCCGCCGGCCGGCATGACGGAAGGCCAGGACTACGAAAAATCCTACGGCGCCAGCTACTACGATGCCAGCTATGTGCCGGCGGACGGCGACGGCCGCGGCGCGATGATGGAGCATTATGAAAAGCGCTGCCTGCCGATCTTCCCCGGCAGCAACCAGTACAGCTGCTCCTTCGTGTCCCTGGGCAACAAGGCTTACTTCCTGCGCTACGCGGACCGGCCCAAGGGCACGCCGCAGTGCTGCCAGTTCTCCTTGGACAACCACCCGCCGCGCCGCGACTTCATCAAGCACCTGCCGTACAACGCCGAGCAGAGCACCCATCTGAACGGCAGCGTCCAGGCGTACTCGCGCATCGTGCAGCCGGGCAGCATCCTGTTCGGCTACGCCTTCTACAAACAGCCGACGCGCGACGGCGGCAAGGGCGCGCCGTACCGCCATCCGCAGTCCTTCTTCTTTTCCGGCGATCCCGGCTCGCCGCCGGACGCGCCCATGGTCAGCCAGAACTACAGCAACTTCCGCGCGCAAAAGCCGGACCCGAAACGGACCTGGCTCAAAGTGGCCGAAATGTGCCTGGCCAAGCCGGAATGGTGCTGCCTGTTCGCCACCGATTGCCCGGACAAGGGCAAGGCGGACGCGCCGGCGGCCGACAAGGCCAATGCCCAAGCCGACCCGAGCTGGGCCACCCTGCAGCCGTAAAGGAATCGCCATGAGTTATCTCGACTCTCCCCGCATCCACTTTTCCGGCTACTTCCAGTCGGACGTGTCCACCGTCAACAACAATGTCTGTTATTACGATTCCGACGCCTTCAAGGAGCAATACCAGGAGTACGGCGACGGCGGCTGGAACCCGCAGGGCACCGCCATCTTCCGCTTCGTCAGCTGCAGCGTCACCGGCGCCAGCCTCAACGGCAAGCCCATCACCAGCAGCGCCCAGGACCCCATCATCGGCATGGCGATGGAAAACGCCGATTGCCGCGCGCCGGGCAAGATGGCGGACCTGGACCCGCAGCAGCAAATGGTGTCGCAGATCTGGGCCTTGCAAGTGCGGCTGACCGATAATGTCGAGCGCGCGCTGTTCATCGGCGACATGCTGCCGGTGGGCTTCATGAATCTGTGGCTGCGCCAGCAGCACGGCGTCCGCTCCGACCAGCAACTGGCCGCCAACTACCAGTCCATCCTGGAAAACGTGCAATGGCACGGGCACAGCCGCTCGCCGGTGCTGGAAGCGATGCGCAAGGCCAGCCAGCACGGCCTGCTGGCCATCGAGTTCAATCTGTTCGGCTACGGCCGCGACCCGTCCATCCCGCGCTACACCCAGGGCCATATCGTCGGCACCATCGGTCCCTATCACGAGCGCGAGCCCAAGCATTTCGTGCTGGGCCGGCAAATGACCGCGCAGCTGGATCAGGATCCGGACGCCTACCCGCTGGTGCCGGCAGGCGGCGTGTACTGCTTCCAGTGCAAGAACCACCCGGAGCGCCAGACCCTGACCGCGGACTTCGGCAACGCGCTGCCCATCGTCGACGCCAGCGGCGCCTTCGTCGATCTGGGGCCCTTGACGCTGGCGGTGTTGAAACAGCCGGCGCAAGCGCCGATCAGCGCCAGCCTGAGCCAGGACCAGGTCATCGTGCTGGGCCAGGTGGCCTATGACCCGCCGCAGCCGGGCGCGGCGGCCAGCGACGAGCCGTCGCCGTGGTTCCGTCAGACCGCGGCGGTCCAGGACTTCGACTACTCGGCCATTCCGGGCGCCAGGCAGGCGCTGGAAGCCTGCCCGCTGCTGTTGCTGAGCCCGTCCGGTTCCGGCTACCAAGTACTGGTGCAAGAGTCCATCGACGGCCTCTATGTGCGTTCCGACGAACATGTGCTGCGCTTGAACGCCGGCGAGAAGTTGCCGGTCAGCTTCTTCGCCAGCCGTTACGGCCAGCCGCTGTCCGCGCAGGTGAACGTGGAACTGCTGCCCGACGGCGCCACCCTGATGGGCGGCGGCCAGCCGCTGCCGCCGTCGCCGCCGCACAACAAACCGGTGCTGCCGCCCAAGATCAGCGTGCCGGCGGACGCGGTGCAGTACCCGGCGTCCTTCCACACCAACGACGGCGGCCACGGCCGCGCGGTGATCGGCGCGATCCCGGCCGGACCGGGCAATCCACGCGGTTATATCGACGGCCAGTTGTACGGCATCGGTTATCAACTGCAGCAGCAACCGCAGGACTATGTCAGCAACTACTGGAACTTCGTCAGCGTGCTGGCCTTCGACCGCGTGCCGGAGCCGGAGCACCCCACCTGGTACGACGATATCCGGCCCATCTTCGTCCAGTACGGCAACCTCTATCCCATCATGAGCAAGCATGTGGTGGATCTGGGCGATTACGACTCCGTGGTGCGCCATCTCGACATCCTCAAACTGGCGTTCTCGCTGCCGATGAGCGATCCCAATCACATGCCGGTGACGCGCGATCTGTCCGACGACAAGCGCGCCATCATCCTCAAGTGGCTGCGGCGGACCGACGCCCAGGGCAAGCCGCTCAAGGGCACGCCGTCGGCCAAGGCCGCCGCCGCGCCCGCGCCGCAGGCGGTGGACGCCAACGCGGTGGCGGTGACCTTGGACGATCTGCAAATCGCCGGCAAGAGCGCGGTGGTGCTGCAACGCCAGGCGCAGCGCAAAGCCGCGCCGTCGAAGGATTGAGGGAGAACAGACCATGATTCGCTTGCAACGCAGCATCATCCACGGCATCCGCGCCGCCAAGACCGCGGCCGACCTGCACTACTACCTGCAAAACGCGGTGGAACTGGAGCATGCCACCATTCCGCCCTATCTGACCGCGATGTTCTCGCTGAAGGCGGGCTACAACGAGGAAATCCGCCAGCTGATCCACAGCATCGTGATGCAGGAAATGCTGCACATGTGCATCGCGGGCAACATCCTGATCTCCATCGGCGGCCATCCGCAGATCAACAAGCCACCGTTCATCCCCAAATATCCGGGGCCGCTGCCGATGTCCATCGGCGGCGAGGGCTTCATCGTCGGCATCGAGCCGTTTTCCAAGGAGCTGGTGTTCAACACCTTCATGGTGATCGAGGAGCCGGAAGACCCGGTGCCGGTGGAAACGCCCAAGCTCGCCGCCGAGGACGAGCCGGACTACGCCACCATCGGCGAGTTCTACGACGCGATCAAAAAGAAGATCAAGGAACTGGGCGACGGCATCTTCATCCCGGCCACCGTGCCCAAGCAGGTGCTGGGCTGGTTCTCGCCGGAGCGGCTGTTCCCCATCACCGACGTGGCCAGCGCCCTGCACGCCATCAACATCATCATCGTCGAAGGCGAGGGCACCAGCACCAACCCGAACCAGTCGCCGGGCAACCCGGCGCACTACTACAAGTTCGGCGAAATCTACTACGGCCGCCGCATCGTCAGCACCCCGGACGGCGGCTACGCCTACGCCGGCGCCCCGGTGCCCTACGACGAGGACGGGGTGTACCCGATGGTGTCCAACCCGCAGGACTACGACTACCAGGACAACACCCAGGCCAAGGTGAGGGTGGAAGCCTTCGCCTACAGCTACAGCAGCCTGCTCAACGCCTTGCACCAGGCCTTCAACGGCGAGCCCAAGCGCATCGATACCGCCATCGGCCTGATGTACGACCTCAAGGTGCAGGCGGTCAGCCTGATGGAAACGCCGGTGGCGCCGGGCAGCGAGCAGACCGCCGGGCCCAGCTATCGCTACGTGAATACGCAAGGAGGGATGGACACCAGCGATTAACGCCGTCCGCCATTGCGCAAGGCCACAGCGGTCCGGCGGATGCCGGGCCGCGTTTGCCATCTCGCCGAGTCGTCAACGCGCGGCAGACACTAGAACAGCTTCTTAGGAACACAGCCATGCCACTGCCAGCCAGCAAGTCCCAGCTCAGCCCGGATCCGGGCGGCCGCAGCGCCGGCGCCATGACCATGCAGCGCTTCAGCGTGCCGTTCGAATACCCGGTGTATTTCGGACGCGGCCTGCTCAGCGATCCCGGCAACCTGCTGCTATTGCAGGCGATCTGCCGGCGCGAGCCGGAACGGCGCCATCGCTTCGTGGTGGCGATAGACCAGGACGTGGCCGCCGCCCATCCGCGGCTGCCCGCCGCCTTCGAACGCTACGCCCGGCGCCACCGCGCGGCGCTGGAACTGGCCGCGCCGCCGCGGCTGGTGCCGGGCGGCGAAGCCTGCAAGAACGACCCGGAGCAGCTGTTCGCGCTGCAAGGCTGGCTGCAGCACTGCCATGTCGACCGCCACAGCTGCCTGGTCATTGTCGGCGGCGGCGCGCTGCTGGACATGGCCGGCTTCGCCGCCGCCACCACCCATCGCGGCGTGCGCGTGGTGCGCATGCCCACCACGGTGCTGGCGCAGAACGACTCCGGCGTCGGCGTCAAAACCGCGATCAACGCCTTTGGCGCCAAGAACTTCCTCGGCGCCTTCGCGCCGCCGTTCGCCGTGCTCAACGACTACGACTTCATCGCCAGCCTGCCGCGCCGCGACCGCATCGCCGGCATCGCCGAAGCGGTGAAAGTGGCGGCGATACGCGACCGCGCCTTCTTCGACTGGCTGGACGCCAACGCCGAAGCGCTGGCCGCCGGCGACGACGACGCGATGCAATGGATGATACGGCGCTGCGCCGAACTGCACCTGAACCACATCGGCCAGGGCGGCGACCCCTTCGAGTTCGGCAGCGCCCGGCCGCTGGATTTCGGCCACTGGGCCGCGCACAAGCTGGAAGCGTTGAGCGGCTACGCGCTGCGCCACGGCGAGGCGGTGGCGATAGGCCTGGCATTGGACTGCCGCTACGCGGTGCTGGCGGGCCTGCTGCGCGAAGCGGCCCAGCTCAGCCTGCACCGGCTGCTGCTGCGGCTGGGCTTCGCGTTGTGGCACCCGGCGTTGGACTGGCGCGACGGCGAGCGCCGCCAGCTGCTGGCCGGCCTGGATGAGTTCCGCGAACACCTTGGCGGCGAACTGACCATCACCCTGCTGCAGCGTTTGGGGCAGGGCGTGGAAGTGCACGCCATCGACGCGGATCGGATGAACGCGGCCATAGACTGGCTGCGCGACAGGAGTGATGACCATGTTGCTGCTTAACCCCCAATCCCGCCCGGACAGCCAGGCGGCCGGCCAATTCCCCGCGACCCACCTGAGCTATTGCAGCAATATCCACCCCGGCGAAAGCTGGTCGGAAATGCGCGCCCAGCTCGGCTTCCACCTGCCGCGCATCAAGGCGCGGGTGGCGCCGGACCGGCCGTTCGGCATCGGGCTGCGCCTGTCCGCGCTGGCGTCGCGGCAACTGGAGGCCGCGCCGGCGCTGGACGAGTTCCGCGCCTTCCTGGCCCAGCACCAATGCTATGTGTTCACCATCAACGGCTTCCCCTTCGGCGCCTTCCACCGCCAAGCGGTGAAGGACGCGGTCTACCTGCCGGACTGGCGCGATCCGCAGCGGCTGATCTACAGCAACCGGCTGGCCCAGTTGCTGGCCGCGCTGCTGCCGGAGGAAATGAACTACGGCAGCGTCAGCACCGTGCCCGGCGGCTATCGCCAGCACCTGAGCGGCGACGGCAGCGCCGCACTGTGGATTTCCACACATCTGCTGGAACACGCGGTCTTCCTGCACCGCCTGCACCGCGACAGCGGCCGCCGCATCGTGCTGGCGCTGGAACCGGAACCGGATTGCCTGCTGGCCACCAGCGAGGACGCGGTAGCCTTCTTCGAACTGCACCTCCTGAGCCGGGCCGCGCTCAACCAGGTGGCCAAATGGTGCGGGGTCAAGCGCGAGGAGGCCGAAGCCATCGTGCGCCGCCACCTGGGCGTGTGCCTGGACGCCTGCCACGCGGCGGTGGAATACGAGCAGCCGGAAGACGCGGTGGCGCGGCTGGAACAGGCCGGCCTCTCCATCGCCAAGCTGCAGCTCAGCTCCGGCCTGCGCGTGACGCGGCCGGACCGGATGGCGGCCGAGGCGCTGCGCGCCTTCGCCGAAGACACCTATCTGCACCAAGTGGTGGCGCGGCGCGGCAGCGAACTGCTGCGCTACCCGGACCTGCCGATGGCGCTGGCGGCATTGCCGCAGCAAGCGGCGGACGAATGGCGCATCCACTTCCACGTGCCCATCTGCCATGCCGCGCTGGGGCCGTTCGCCAGCACCCAGGACTTTCTGTCGCGGCTGCTGGCGCAGCAACGCCTGCGGCCGATATGCAGCCACCTGGAAGTGGAAACCTATAGCTGGAGCGTGCTGCCGCCGGCCCATCGCCAGGGCGACCTGGGCGAGGCGATCTGCCAGGAACTGCAATGGGTGGAGGGCCAGCTGCGATGAGTGGCCAGCGCGCGCTGCCGATACCCAAGACCAGCGCCCGGCGACGCCTGTCGCGGCGCCACGCGCGCCAGACCCGGCGGCGCGTGGCCGGAGTCTGGTCGCTGGCGCTGCGCCTGGGCCGGGTGTCCAACCTGCCCACGGTGTGGAGCAATGTGCTGGCTGGCGCGGCGCTGTCCGGCCACGCCGTAAGCGGCGGCGCGCTGGCCTTGCTGCTGCTGGCGCTGTCGCTGATCTACGTGGCCGGCATGTATCTGAACGACGCCTTCGACCGCCGCATCGACGCGCGCGAGCGGCCGGAGCGGCCGATTCCCGCCGGCCTGGTGTCGGCGCGGCTGGTGTTCCTGGCCGGCTACGCGCTGCTGGCCGCCGGCGTCGCCGTGCTGGCGGCGCTGGGCCCGTCCGCCTTCCTCGCCGGCCTGTGCCTGGCCGCCACCGTGCTGGTGTACGACCTCTGGCACAAACGCAACCCGCTCAGCCCGCTGCTGATGGGCTTGTGCCGGATGCAGGTCTACCTGATCTGCGGCCTGGCGCTCAGCGGCGGCGCGCTGTCCGGCCTGCTGCTGCTGGCGGCGCTGGCGCTGCTGGCCTATCTGATCGCGCTGACCTATGTGGCCAAGCAGGAAGGCCGCGCCGGCCTGGGCCGGCTGGCGCCGCTGCTGGGCCTGGCCGCGCCGCCGCTGTTCCTGCTCAGCCAGCCGTTCCAGCCCTGGACGCTGCCCTTCCTGCTGCTCAGCCTGGGCTGGAGCGCGCACTGCCTGCGCCTGGCCTGGCCCGGACCCGGCCGCGACATGCCGCGCGCCGTCGGCGGACTGATCGCCGGCATCGCGCTGGCGGACGCGCTGTTCATCGCCGCCGCCGGCCTGCCGCAGTGGGCGGTGCCGGCGGCGCTGGCCGCCTGGCTGACCCTGAGCTGGCAACGCCGGGTGCCCGGCACCTGAACGGAGAGTCGCATCATGGAAATGCAAACCATGCTGGCGGATCAGATCCACGCCAGCCTGCTGGACGCCGCGGACCGCCACAACGCCGCCCAGGCGCTGGTGTGGCTGGAGTCCTGTCGCCGGTTCGCCGCCGCGCCGGACCCCGAGGCCGCGCGCCGGCTGTTCAGCGTGGCCAAGCGGCAATTGGCGGCGCTGACCCTGCTGCCCAAGGGCGCGCTCAAGGCCTTGCAGGCCCAGGGCGTGCTGGCGGCGGAAGCGTGGTCGCCCGGCGACGCCGGCCGCGCGCTGCTGCTATTGCGCGCGCTGGCCGCCGGCGCCGGCTTCGAACTGGCGTTCGACCTCTACCGCGGCGGCGACAGCCTGGAACAACAGGCCGTGGTCAAGGCGCTGATCCTGCTGCCGGAGCCGGAACGCTGGCTGGCGCTGGCCACCGACGCCAGCCGCAGCCACGTGGCCGGCGTGTTCCAGGCGCTGGCCTGCGACAACGCCTACCCGGCGCAATGGTTTCCCGATCTCAATTTCAACCAGCTGGTGCTCAAGGCGCTGTTCACCGGCGCGCCGGCGCGGCATATCGCCGGCCTGGAACGGCGCTGGAGCCCGGAGCTGGCACAGATGGTGGCCGCCTACGCCAGCGAGCGCCGCGCCGCCGGCCGCAGCGTGTCCGACGACATCGTTTTCCTACTGCAAGGACTGCATCATGAAAATGTTTGATCCGCACATCCACATGACCTCCCGCACCACCGACGACTACCAGGCGATGAGCCGGGCCGGCATCAGCGTGGTGGTGGAGCCGGCGTTCTGGATGGGTCAGCCGCGCCGCCATGTCGGCAGCTTCGACGACTACTTTCTGTCGCTGCTGGGCTGGGAGCGCTTCCGCGCCGCCCAATTCGGCATCCGCCACTTCTGCACCCTGGGCCTCAATCCCAAGGAAACCAACAACCCAGACGTGGCCGATGGCGTGATGGCGTTGCTGGAGCGCTACCTGGACAAGGATGGCGTGGTGGCGGTGGGGGAAATCGGCTTCGACGACGAAACCCCGGCCGAAGAGCGCTACTTCGCCCGCCAGCTGGAACTGGCGATACAGTTCGACCTGCCGGCGCTGGTGCATACCCCGCACCGCGACAAAAAGGCCGGCACCGTGCGCAGCCTGGCGCTGGTGCGCGACAGCGGCATCGCGCCGGAACGGGTGCTGATAGACCACAACACCGAAGAAACCCTGCCGCTGGTGCTGGACTCCGGCTGCTGGGCCGGCCACTCCATCTACCCCAACACCAAGATGGACGAGCCGCGCATGGTGGCGCTGGTGCGCCAGTACGGCAGCGAACGCATCATCATCAACAGCGCCGCCGACTGGGGCGTCAGCGACCCGCTGAAAGTGCCCAAGACCGTGGACGCGATGCGCGCCGCCGGCATCGCCGAGCGCGACATCGAAACCATAGTCTGGCGCAACCCGCTGGATTTCTTCGCCCAGAGCGGCCGTCTGGACATCGAAGAAGCCAACAGCCCGCTGGCGGTGGACCAGCGCCGCCTGTACCAGGGCAACTCCGTGCTGCGCGGCCAGAACCCGCAAGTGGACATCGTGGACTGAAGCCATGCAACGTACCCTGGTGTTGAACGTGGTGGGCCTGACCCCGCAGTTGCTGCGGCACGCGCCGCACCTGAGCCGGCTGGCGGCGCGCGGCGCGCAGCGGCCGATCAGCGCGGTGATGCCGGCGCTGACCTGTACGGCCCAAGCCACCTATCTGACCGGCCTGCTGCCGCAGGCGCATGGCTGCGTCGCCAACGGCTGGTACTCGCGCGAACTGGCGGAGCCGCTGTTCTGGAAGCAGAACAACGCGCTGATCCAGGGCGAGAAACTCTGGCACGAGGCCAAACGCCTGCACGCCGGCTTCAGCTGCGCGCAATTGTTCTGGTGGTACAACATGTACGCCGACGTGGACTGGAGCGTGACCCCGCGCCCGATCTACAAGGCCGACGGCCGCAAGCTTCCGGACTTCTACTGCAATCCGCCGGAACTGCACGCCGAGCTCAGGCAGAAGCTGGGCGATTTTCCGCTATTCCACTTTTGGGGGCCGGCGGCGGACATCCGCTCCAGCCGCTGGATCGCCGACTGCGCGCTGCACCTCTACCGCTCGCGCCAGCCCACGCTGACCCTGGTCTACCTGCCGCATCTGGACTACTGCCTGCAACGGCTGGGGCCGGACCATCCCGGCGTGGCGGCGGAAGTGGCGGCGGTGGACCAGCTGTGCGGCGAACTGATCGAGCAGGCGGACCGCGATGGCGGCCACATCATCGCCTTGTCCGAGTACGGTATCACCCCGGTCAGCAACGACATCGCCATCAACCGCATCCTGCGCATGGCCGGCTGGCTCAAGGTGCGCGAGGAGCAGGGCGAGGACAAGCTGGACTGCGGCGCGTCGGCGGCCTTCGCGCTGGCGGACCACCAGATCGCTCATGTCTATGTGCGTCAGCCGGAACTGGTGCCGGAGGTGAAGGCGCTATTGCTGGAGCTGGACGGGGTGGAGATGGTGCTGGATCAGGCCGGCAAGCGTCTGCTGGGTCTGGACCACCCGCGTTCCGGCGAATTGGTGGCGGTGAGCCGGCCGGATCGCTGGTTCAGTTATTACTATTGGCTGGACGACGCGCACGCGCCGGACTTCGCGCGCACGGTGGATATTCACCGCAAGCCGGGTTACGACCCGGTGGAGCTGTTCCTGGACCCGACCTTGAGCTGGCCGAAGTTGAACATTGGCTGGACCTTGCTGAAGCGCAAGCTGGGCATGCGCAGTCTGTTGGAGGTGATTCCGCTGGACCCGTCCCTGGTGCGGGGCTCGCATGGTCGTCCCACCTTGAATCCGGAGCATGGGCCGGTGTTGATCAGTTCTTTGCCGGAGGGTTTGCCGCCGGGGGCGGTGCCGGCGACGGGGGTGAGGGATGTGATCATGAATCATTTGTTTGGGGAGGTGGAGGCGGGGGTGGGGTATGGGGTGCATGGGGTGATGGAGTAGGGTGTATGCCAAATGTTTTGGAACATACCGTGAGAAGTAGCTCTAGGCATTGAATGGGAGTTGTGTATGAAAAAAATTATTTTAAGTTGGTTGCTACTTTGGGGATGTGTAGCCAGTATTTTAGCTGAAGGCTTGTCTTTTGGGATGTTTACTTCTTCTGCTGAGAGGGTGAAAGAGTTCAAACAGTTTTTTCGTGTAGGGGGTCGCGTGTCGGAGGCGTTGGAGATTAATGGGAAAAATATCGCTTGCCTGATGGAGATTGGCGAGTAGCTGCTGTTGTGGCTTCTGTTGGAAATATTAGAAATGTATCAACAGGGAATGAGGATAGCTCCAATCCGCATGGGCAACTATTTTTATTCTCTAGCGATAAATCAGAGGTGGATAAATTTTTGGCAATTACTCTGCCATTAGGTCCGCTGCGTAATCGTAGCTGGATAGGTAATCTTCCTGGTTTGTGTCAGGCTGATTGGAGCCCGAAATCAAAGATTTGGCAAGAAGCAGTAAGCTTGGACCATGCGGCATTGGATTGTTCAGCGGTTTATGTTGGTAGGGTTTTTTCCTGGAATGACGATTTGACGAATGCGGCGAAGTTTGGATTGAAAGACTTGGGAGTAAATTATGGTCGTGCGGCTAACTATTTAGCTTCTGGTACTTATTTATCGAGAGGGGCGGGAACTTATTTCTTGACCTACGGAGAGTACGTTGATAGTGAGCGCTATGAAGGTGTAACTCCTTTTAAGGGGAAAAATGAGAAAGTGATTGAAATGTTCAACTATAAATCTGATAAATTAAGACGTGGTTTTCACCAAGATGTTGGAGGCTGATATTAGCCCTTCGGCTAGTAAAAGTGTGTGCTTGGCAATATGGTCTTAATTTTATTTATGTGTTGAATCCGCTGCGCGGATGATGATTTTCATTGCCGGGGCTGCCCGGCAGGCAGGAAGGGGAATTTGCTCGGCCAAATTCCCCTTCACCCCAAAGGCCGCCCTGCAAGCCTGGCCTGCGGCTTCCCGCCGGGGCCCGTCAGGCCCGAGGCGCGGCTGAACTCGCAGCGCGCTAACGTCGCGCTGCTCGAACAAGCAGCCGCTTAAAACCTCGGGCCAGCCACCCGACGGCAGGCTTGAAGGGGCCAGGGGAGCATCGGATACGTGGTTTCTCCTTGGCTCTTTGGAGATATCCACAGA
>NZ_JAYSGF010000055.1:0-22587 GCF_041912965.1 Chromobacterium sp.
ACCGCCAGACGCCCCATTGCAAAGCCCAGCTCAATCGAGCTGGGCTTTATGCATTTCTGTTGCGAAAATAGCAGGTCTTCAAAAAGCACAAGGGCGCTGCAAGCAGCGCCCTTGTCGTATCCGGCATGGATGTCTTATTTCTTGGCCTTGGCGGCTTTGGGGCTGTCCGTGCTCTCTTCCTTGCTTGCCGTCACGAGCACTTGCCGTTCCGGAGCGATCTCGGTCAGCAATTGCTCCAGCAGCTTGCTGCGCGAGGCGATGTGATGGTCGAAGCGCCAGTCCTTGAGCAGGTCGATGGCGACGTCGAAATAGCGCATGTCGATATCGTAGAGCAGGCTCAGATCGAACGAGCGGCCCATTTCCAGCGCGGTGGCCAATTCTTTCAGCACCTGCATTTGCTGCGGGTCGTGTCCTTCTTCGATGAAACGGCGGATTTTCTTGGCGGCATTCATGGCGACGGTCCCTTGTTGGCAATGGGCCCTATCTTAGCCAATGTCGCCGGCGCTGTAACTCGCATTGGCGCAAAGCCAACTTTATGTGGCGCTGAATACCACCCAAAAGAACTATTTCCATTAGGTCGTTTTCTCTTGCCATTGCCCGCGTTTGGGGAATGGGTTTTCCGTTCGCTAGCCAGTATGGTGTGAGTATGGAGTTGGACTGGCCGATAGCTGGCCGCTGCGGAGGCGAAATGACAAGCACAAGATATCAGCAGTACTCGGTGTTGGCGGTCAGTACCTTTGCTTTCACCGTCTGTTTCATGGCCTGGATGATGATGGGCGTGGTGGGCATTCCGGTGAAGCAGCAGTTGGGGCTGAATGAGACCGAGTTCGGCATTCTGGTGGCGATGCCGGTATTGTCCGGCTCGCTGGTACGGGTGCCGTTGGGTATCTGGACCGACCGTTATGGTGGCCGCATTGTGCTGTTCTGTCTGATGCTGAGCACGGTGTTGCCGATTTATCTGATGGAGTACGCCACCCATTTCTGGCACTTCCTGTTGATCGGCCTGTTCATCGGCTTGGCCGGCGGCAGTTTCTCGGTGGGCACGCCTTATGTCGCGCGCTGGTTCGACGCGCGCCATCAGGGCATGGCGATGGGGGTGTTCGGCGCCGGCAACTCCGGCGCGGCGGTCAACAAGTTCGTGGCGCCGGCGCTGATTGCGCTCGGTGGCTGGACCCTGGTGCCCCAGGTTTACGCCGGGATCATGCTGGCGGCGGCGTTGTTGTTCTGGTTCTGCAGCTATCACAATCCGGCGCATCTCAGCGGCGGCGGGCAGCGTTTTGCCGAGCAATTGCAAGTGCTGCGCGATCCGCGGGTCTGGCGTTATTCGCAGTATTACTCGGTGGTGTTTGGCGGTTATGTCGGCCTGTCGCTGTGGCTGACCAAGTATTTCGTCGGCGAATACGGTTTCGATATGAAGAGCGCCGCTTTTCTGGCCGCCTGTTTCTCTTTGCCTGGCGGCGTCTTGCGCGCGATCGGCGGCTGGATGTCCGACCGTTTCGGCGCCTATCGCACTACTTGGTGGGTGATGTGGGTGCTGTGGGTATGCTTTTTCATTCTGTCCTATCCGCAAACCGAAATGGTGGTGGCGACGGTGAAGGGCCCCTGGAGCTTGCATATCGGCCTGGATTCCGTGCTGTTCACCGTGGTGTTGTTCGTTGCCGGCGTGGCGATGGCGGTGGGCAAGGCATCGGTGTTCAAGTTCATCGCCAATGATTTTTCCGACAATATCGGCGCGGTTTCCGGCGTGGTGGGCCTGGCCGGCGGCCTGGCCGGTTTCGTGTTGCCGATTCTGTTCGGCGCGCTGGTGGATCTCACCGGGGTGCGTTCCAGCTGCTTCATGCTGCTTTACGGCACGGTCTGCGTCAGCCTGGTATGGATGCATTACTCATTCAAGCCTTTGGCCGAGCAGCGCTTGCATCTGGCCGCGGTCAAGCCTTGAGCGTTTGGTTTTTCGGCGTCGATGCTGGCTGTCGGCGCCGCCAGTTTGTCAAATAGCGCCGGTCCGGTCATGACCCGGGTTGGCGGGGAGGAGTCCGTCATGTCTTATCTGATCAACCGGTGGGAACCGGAGAATGCCGAATTCTGGCAGAAGGAAGGGCAAAGCATTGCCCGCCGCAATTTATGGATCTCGATTCCATGCCTGACGCTGGCGTTCGTGATTTCCGTGTTGTGGAGCGTGGTCACCTTGAACCTGCCGAATGCAGGCTTCAATTACACCAAGGATCAGCTCTTCCTGCTGACGGCGCTGCCGGCCTTGTCCGGCGCCACCTTGCGCATTTTCTATTCCTTCATGCCGTCCATCGTCGGCGGCCGCAAGTGGACCACGCTGTCCACCGCTTCCTTGCTGATACCGGCGCTGTGGCTGGGCTTCGCGGTGCAGGATTCGAGCACGCCTTATCCGGTGATGCTGGCCATCGCCTTGCTGTGCGGTCTGGGCAGTGGCAATTTCGCCAGTTCCATGGCCAATATCGCTTACTTCTTCCCCAAGGCGCAGAAAGGCGCCGCCAATGGCCTGAACGCCGGCTTTGGTAATCTGGGGGTGTCGCTGGCGCAGTTCGTGATTCCGCTGGTGGTGACCGGCGGCATGTTCGGCGCTCTGGGCGGCGATGCGCAGCATTATGTGAAGGAAGGGGTGGAAAAAAGCCTGTGGCTGCAGAATGCCGGCTTTGTGTGGGTGCCCTTCATCGCGCTGGCGACGCTGGCGGCTTGGTTCGGCATGAATGATCTGGCCGATGCCAAGGCCTCGTTCACCGAGCAGGCGGTCATTTTCCGTCGCAAGCACAATTGGCTGATGTGCTGGTTGTATATCGGCACCTTCGGCAGCTTCATCGGCTTTGCCGGCGCTTTCGCCTTGCTGACCAAAACCCAGTTCCCTGAAGTGCCGGTGGCCAAGTTCGCTTTTATCGGCCCCTTGCTTGGCGCCTTGGTGCGGCCGGTTGGTGGCATGATTTCCGACAAGCTCGGCGGCGCGAAAGTGACGATGTGGGTATTCGTGGTGATGGCGCTGGCGGTGCTGGGCATCCTGCATTTCCTGCCGGCGCATGATGCGGCCGGTCAGTTGAGCGGCGGCAGCTTCGCCGGCTTCTTCGCGATGTTCCTGCTGCTGTTCACCATGGCCGGCGTCGGCAATGGTTCGACCTACCGGATGATTCCAACCATCTTCACGTTGGGACGGCTGCGCGCGGTTGCCGGCCGCGGCGAGGAGGCTCGCAAGCAGGCCGAAGTAGATGGGGTCAAGGAGTCGGCGGCGGCCGGCGGTTTCATCAGCGCCATCGGCGCATACGGCGGTTATTTCATCCCGCAGAGCTTTGGCGCTTCGATGAAGGCGACAGGCGGCGCGGAACCGGCGCTGCTGTGCTTCATCGTGTTCTATATCAGCTGCATTGCGCTGTGCTGGTGGTTCTATGCGCGCAAGAACGCGGAAGTGAGCTGCTGAGTTAGCGGCAGTTCGGCGGAAACCGGCGCGGCATCGATATGATGCCGCGCCGGTTTTGTCATTCAAGCATCGGAAAGCTCTGCCTGATAGAGCGGATTGGGCAATGTCCAATAAGGCCGGGTCTGGTGCAGTTGTTGCAGCAGCAGGTCCAAGTCCCGCTGCATCAACTGGCGCAGGTGCTGTGTCAGTGCCTGGGCATCGGCTCCGGGATGCTCGCTCAGCCAGCGGCCGACATCGATGGCTTCGGGCACGCGTAATTGTAGGCTGCGCGGGCCGGGCGGACGTGGGCAATAGGCGTTGAGGGTGTCGCGCAGCGTGCCGCGGCAATAGTCCTGGCGAATGCGCTTCACGCATTCGGCGATATGTTCCTGCGCCAGCAGCGGCTGATTGTAGGCGGTTTCATCGACGCGGTTCAGCCGCTCCCAGGCCGCCAGCCCTTGCTTCAGCTGTTGCTTGCGTTCGCGGTCCTCGCTCTCGCGGGCGGCGCGCTGCCAGCGGCGAGGCGCGGGCAAGGACAGCGCCGAATCCGGCGTCAGCTGGTCCAGCTGTTGCGCCAGTGTGGCCAGGAACTGGCGGCGGCGGGTGAAATAAGGCGCTTCCGGCAGCAGGATGCCGGCGGCCTCGGCTTCGCGGGCCAGCAAGGCCGCCAATATTTGCTGTAATTGTTGAGGCAGTGCTTGAGCGCGGTCCAGCGGCAACCGCAGCCGCTTGGCGGTCCAGGCCAGTTCCTTGCCGATGGCGGCGCTCTCGTCACGGATGAAGCGCAACTTCCATAGCAAGGGCTGCACCAGCACGCGCTGGGTGGCGGCTTGCTCATCCAGGCTGGAGTAGGCGTCCAGCGCCAGTTCGGCCACGCCCTGGTAGAGCGGGGCGATACGGTCGGCGTGCCAGTTCACCGCACCTTCCGGATGCAGCAGCACGCCGTGTCCTTGCAGCGCCCAGGCCACCGAGTGCTGCTTGGCGGCAGCGCCGCCGGAGCCGGGGATTTGCGCGATCAGGTTGTTGCGCAGCCAGAAGCGCTGCATGGCCGCGCCCATGCCGTTGACGATGTCGTGGGTGGCCCAGCAGGCCAGCCGCGGCGCAAAACGGGCGGACAGCTCCTTGTCTATCATCCAGTCGGTGAAGAATTCCGGGTGATTGGGTGCGAGGAAGCAAGCTTGCCCGGCTTGCAGGCTGGCGCGCAGCCGCGTCTGATCGGCGTCGGGAATCTGGATATCGCGGATATCGCACAGCCCGGCCAACCCGGGCAGCCGGCGCAAGCCCGGCAGGTCGCGTAGCAGGGGCAGGCCGTGCAGATTCAGCCAGCGGTTGATCGGGACCAGGCGCCGCATCAGTTTGGCGTCGGGAACAGGGGCGACAAAGGTATTTAGTCGGGATGCGGAAGAGGGGGGCGTTGCTGTCATGCCGAGCAGTTATATCTTCTGCATGAAGATTGTCAACGACAATAAGAACCGTGTCGGCGTTTACGGCTGCTTGACGATGAAATTGGGGCCGCCCTCACGCGCTTTGTGCAAGGCCTCATCCAGCCGGTCCAGCATCGGCTTGGGCGTGCTTTCGCTGCCGCGCAGCGCGCTGAGCCCGACGCAGGCGGCGGCGGTGCGTTCCTCGCCCTGGTAGACGAAGGTCAACTGGCGCAGCGCCTTGATCAGCCGGCGCGCCAGCTCGTTGGCGCCGCTCATGCCGGTGCTGGGCAAGAGAATGATGAAGGCGTCGTCCTCGCGTTTGGCCACCAGGTCGCTGTCACGAGTGCTCTGCAGGCACAGGCTGCCAGCCAGGCGCAGCAGATGGCGGTGCACCGAGCCCTCGTCCAGTTCCGGCACCCGTTCCGGCATATTCATCAGAGATAGGATCAGGCCGGAGACGGCGCCGCCATAGCGCCGCGCGCGCCCGGTTTCCGCATGGGCGGCTGACAGCAGGCGATGCATGCCGGCCACTCCGGTCAGCTTGTCGTCGTCGGCGGGCTTGTCTTCCTCGCGCAGGTTCTTCATCAGGCTGATCGAGCGTTCCACCAGATTGCGCTCAAAGTCCAGCAGCTGGCTCATGACCTTGGTTTCGGTGCGGTCGCTGAAGCTGTAAACCAGCAAGCGCGTGCCGTCCAGCTCCACCTCGCGTAGCGACAGCTGTACTTCAAAATGGCGTCCGCCATTGGCCTGCAAGGTCAGCGCGCGGTTGTAGATCATGCTGCTGTGGCGCAGCTCGCGGGCCAGCAGTTCATGGTCGGCGGGGTTGGGCAGAAAGCGGGAAAACGATTGGCCGATCAGGTCGCCATGGGGCGTGGCCAGCAAGATGGCCGCCAGTTGGTTGGCGCTGACGATCTGGCCATCGGCGGGCAGGGCGAGGATCAGGCCGCCCTGCACGGTATCGATCAAGGACTGAAAGGCTTGCAAGATCGCCATATGGCACCTCGTAAGTGGCTGAGGCCGGCGAGTTCGCTCCGGGCGCGGAAGGCTGCGCGCGGAAGAGTGGGGCCGCTGCTCTGAGAACTTGCTCACCATCCCTTGCGCGTCGCGAGGCCCGGCACGGCGCACGCCCCTTCAGAATGCTCATGGGCTTCCCGGCGCATTCCACGGCTGCCGCTGCGTTTGCCCCGCCCTGGGGCGCGCGATGTGAACACGCTCTAAGTGTATTCCCGGAGTGGTGATATTTCATGCTCAAACCGCTGGACGGTAGTTTTGGCCGCTAAATGGCGATGTTGCCGCGCCAAGCCACAATTAATTGCCAGCGTTCGCTGAAAATCGACATCATTCGTGGTAAATTCGAGTTTGTATTCAAAATACACTAGCGAGAACCGCTGCCCGTCGCCACCCCTGACGCGGTCGCGGCGCTGCCTACTCGGCGGTTTTCTCTCCCTCGCCCGGCTTGCCGGGTCCCTTCCGTTCGTTTCCGGGCTTCATGATCTGGCCTGGCACGAGCCGCGCCCCTTCCGGCGCACCACAGCACCTTTGCCGTTGTTGCGGCCGCGCTCGCGCGCGCCTTGATTCCGGCGATTCAATAACAATGATTCGGACAAAGAAGCAGACAGTATTATGGCTAGATCACAATGGGGCTCACGCCTCGGTTTCATTCTCGCGGCAGCCGGTTCGGCCATCGGACTGGGCGCGATCTGGAAGTTTCCCTATGTCGCGGCCACCAATGGCGGCGGCGCTTTCCTGTTCATCTACCTGGGCATCTGCCTGACGCTGGGCCTGGCCCTGATGTTGTCCGAGATGGCGCTGGGCCGGGCCTCCAAGGCCGGCGCGGTGGGCGCGTTCCGGCAGCTGGCCGGCGGCGTCTGGCCCGTCATCGGCTATATGAGCGTGCTGGTGTGTTTCCTGATCCTGGCGTTTTACAGCGTGGTGGGCGGCTGGACCATAGCCTATATCGGCAAGGCGCTGGGCGGCAGCATCATGACCTCCGACGCCAAGGCGCTGGGCGGCATTTTCAGCGGCTTCATCAGCGACCCGCTGCAGCCCATCGCCTATCACGCCGGTTTCGCGCTGCTGACCCTGTGGGTGGTGGCCGGTGGCGTGCAAAAGGGCATTGAGAACCTGTCGAAATTCCTGATGCCGGCCTTGTTCGTGCTGATGCTGGTGCTGATCGCCCGCGGCCTGACGCTGCCGGGCGCGTGGGAAGGCGTCAAATACTTCGTCGCGCCGGACTTCTCCAAGGTCAGCGCCGCCATGCTGGTGGACGCGCTGGGCCTGGCCTTCTTCTCGCTGTCGCTGGGCCTGGGCATCATGATCACCTACGGCTCCTACGTGAGCAAGGAATCCAATCTGCTGGGGTCGGCGCTGTGGGTGATCCTGCTGACGGTGGCGACGTGCTTCCTCGCCGGTCTGATGGTGCTGCCGGCGGTGTTCGCCTTCGGTTTCGATCCGTCCGCCGGTCCCGGCCTGACCTTCATCACCATGCCGGCGGTGTTCGCCCATCTGCCGCTGGGCCAGCTGTTCGCGGTGATGTTCTTCTGCCTGCTGTTGCTGGCGGCGCTGACTTCCTCGGTGTCCCTGCTGGAAGTGGTGACCAGCTTCGCGATCGACGAATTCGGCCTCAAGCGTGGCCAGGCGGCCTGGGTGATGACGCTGGGAATCTTCTTGCTGGGCATTCCGGCGTCCCTGTCCCTGGGCGTGTGGAGCGAGTACCAGTTGTTCGGCATGGGCTTTTTCGATCTGCTGGACTACCTGACCTCCAAGCTGCTGATGCCGCTGGGTGAACTGCTGCTGGCTCTGTTTGTGGGCTGGAAGGCGTGGCCGGTGGTGCGTCGCGAGCTGGCCGGCGACGGCGCCGGCCGCCGCATGCGGCTGATGCGCGGCTTCTGCATGGCGATGGCGCCGGCCCTGATCGGCTGGATCATGGTGGCCAGCCTGCGCGCCGGCTAATCCGGCCCGAGCGCTCGCTCAGCACGAGCCCGCCGCGAGACGCGGCGGGCTTTGCGCTACACTTGCGGTTTTATCGCCCCATCGCAAGGAGCCGGCGTGAAGTCCTCCCTTTCCCTGGTCCTGGCAACGCTGGTGTTGACCGGCTGCGCCGCGACCGCTCCCGCGCCGGTTTCGGCGCCCGTTTCCGAACTTCCCGCGCCAGTTCCGACAATGACGCCCGAAGCCAGCGCGCCGCTGGCGACGCCGGCGCCGGCTGTCACGCCGCCTCCGCCCATTGGCAAGCCGGCCAGCCGTCCGGCGCTCACGGACGCGCAGGGCGGCGAACTGCTCAACCGCCTGCTGCCAGCAGGCATTCCGGACCGCAAGGGCTGGAACGCCGACATCATCGGCGCGTTCAGCCATCTGAAGATTCCCTATACGCCGCAATACTTCTGCGCGGTGCTGGCGGTGGCCGAGCAGGAGTCCGGCTTCAGCCCGGACCCGGTGGTGCCCAATCTGTCCAAGATCGTCTGGGGCGAGATCGAGCAGCGGCGGCAGAAATACCTGATTCCCGGCTTCGTGGTGGACGCCGCGATGCAGAAGAAATCCCCGGACGGCCGCAGCTATAAGCAGCGGGTGGACGCGCTGCGCACCAAGCGCGAAATGAACGCGCTGTTCGAGGACATGGTGCGCGAGCTGCCGTTCGGTCAGACCATTTTCGAACACAAGAACCCGATCCGCGATGGCGGGCCGATGCAGGTCAGCGTGGCGTTCGCGGAAACCCATGTCCGCGCCTGGCCCTATCCTTATCGCTACGCCGGCAGCCTGCGCGACGAAGTGTTCACCCGGCGCGGCAGCGTGTACTTCGGCAGCGCCATCCTGCTGCAATACCCGGCGCCTTACAGCCAGATGGTCTACCGCTTCGCCGATTACAACGCCGGCCGCTACGCCAGCCGCAACGCCGCCTTCCAGCAGGCGGTGGCTCGTCTCAGCGGCCGCAAGCTGGCGCTGGACGGCGACATCATGCTGTACAGCGACAAGATGAACCGGGCCTTGTCCGGCGAGGCCAGCGAAACCCAGAAAGCGCTGCAGGCCTTGTCCGGCCGGCTAGGCATGAGCGCGGACGAAATGCTGCGCGACCTGCGCCTGGAGAAACTGTCCGGTTTCGCCCAGACCGCGCTGTACCAGAAAGTCTTCGCGCTGGCCGGCGCCAAGGCGCCGCGCGAGATCATGCCGCAGATCGTGTTGGTCAGCCCCAAGTTCACTCGTCGGCTGACCACGGAGTGGTTCGCCCGGCGCGTGGATGGCCGCTATCAAAATTGTCTGGCGCGCGCGGGGGCTTAGAACGTGTTTACGATCTAGCGAGCAAGAGCGAGACACGAGAACCGCTGGGGTTTGGTTAGCGGGTCTTAATGCCTTTGGGCTTGCCTTGCCCGGCCACCTATAGTTAGAACGTGTTTGCGATCTCGCGAGCTCGCGCGAGGCATAGAACCGATTCCTCGAACAGCCCTCCGCTTTCAAGGCGGAGTCTTCGTCCATGCACGCGAACAGGAGTTCCGATGCGCGTACGTCTGAAGCTGGCGCACAAACTGGCCTTGTTGATCGCACCGCTGGTGTTGCTGTTGCTGGGCGGCGCGCTATGGCAGGCCCATGAGCAATGGCAGCTGGCGCGCGCGCTGCAGCGCGACGAGGCGCTGGCGGGCAGCGTGCAGAGCGTGGGCGAACTGATCCAGGCCTTGCAGATTGAGCGCGGCTTGAGCAACCGCTTCCTGAGCGCGCATCAGCCGCCGCCGCCGGGCTTGCAGCAACAGCGGCAGCGGGCGGACGAGGCGCTGGCGCGGCTGCGCCGGCAGCGGGGCGAGGATATCTCCGCCAAGCTGGCCGGCTTCCTGGATCAGCAACTGCCTGCCTCGGCCGCGCTGGCCAGCCTGCGGCGCGAGGTGGATACGCGGCATGTTTCGCCCTTGCCGGCTTTCGATCGCTACACCGACATCATCGAAAACCTGTCCCGGGTGATCACCCTGTTTTATTCGCAGAGCGACGAGGTGCGCGCGCTGGTGCAGCAATGGGCGGCGCTGCATTGCCAGAAGGAGTACACCGGCCGCGCGCGCGGCTTGATCGGCGGCGTGCTGGTGGTGGGCAACTTCAATCTCACCGATTTCCGCCTGGCCAGCGGCATGGTGTCGCAGGAAGCCTTGTGCCGCGGCCTGTACCGGCAGAGCGGCGGAGACGAGGCTCTGCTGGCTCGGGCGCTGAACGCCAGCTCGCAATACGAGACCGCGCGCGACGGCGTGCTGGCGCGCGGTCCCGGCGCGATGCAAAGCCTGGGCAGCGAGGAATGGTTCCAGCTGGCCAGCGCGCGGATCGACGCCTTGTTCGGGGTGCAGGGCCAGTTGCTGGACCGCATCCGTCAGGCGCTGGCGCGGCAGGCGGACGCGGCGCGCTGGCAAAGCTGGCTGGCGATCGCGGTGTTGATAGGCGTGCTGGCACCGATAGGCGCCGCGGTGTGGATGGCGCGCAATATCCTGAAAACATTGGGGGCGGAGCCGGATGAAGTGGCGCAGGGCATGCGCGAGCTGGCTGGCGGCCAACTGGACTTCCGCCTGCCGCTGGCCGCGGCCGACGACAGCAGCCTGGCCGCGCATATCCACCAGATGGGGCGGAAGCTGAGCGGAGTGATTCTGCAGGTGCAGCAGGACGCGGACGCGGTGGCCAATGCCGCGCTGCAGTTGAATAGTGCCTCACAGGGCTTGTCCGACAGCGCCTGCCGCACTTCGTCCGACATCGAGCAGACCAGCCACGCGGTGGACGAGATCGCCGGCCAGATGTTCGCGATGGCGCGCGACGCCGGCCGCAGCGGCGATATCGCCAGCGAGGCGGCGCGTCAGGCGGAAGAGGGCAAGCGGGTGGTGGGCGAAACCATAGCGGCGATGCATGTGATCGCCCAGCGCACCGAGATCATCGACGACATCGCCTACCAGACCAATCTGCTGGCGCTGAACGCCGCCATCGAGGCGGCGCGCGCCGGCGAACTGGGCAAGGGCTTCGCCGTGGTGGCCGACGAAGTGCGTAAGCTGGCGATGCGCAGCCAGGCCGCGGCCAAGGAGATAGGCCAGGTGGCCACCGGCAGCGTGCGCTTGGCGGAAGCCGCCGGCAAGAGCCTGGGCGCCATCGTCGAATCCAGCGAACTGACCCGGGAGCAGGTATCGGCCATCTCCAGGGAAGCCATCGTCCAGGCCCAGCACGTCGGCACCATCAATCAGACCATGCAGGGCTTGAGCCAGCTGTCCCAGGGCAATGCCGCCGCCAGCGAGCAACTGTCGGCCGCGGCGCAGGAAGTGTCGCAGCGGGCCGGCAGCCTGCGCCGGCAGATGGCCTATTTCCGCCGCCCTCCAGACGTTTAGCGCACCTCGCGCATATCGTCGCGGCGGATGCGCAAGCGCACCGGCGCGCCATCGGCCAGCACGTCGGCCGGGCCGTGGTTGAGCCGGTCCACCTGCAACAGGGTGCCGGCGCTTTCCACCTGGTAACGGATGATATTGCCCAGCAACTGGCGCTGGCGCACCACCGCCGGCAGGCTATCGCCGACGTCGGCCTCGGTCAGCAACTGGATGGATTCGGGGCGGATCGCCAGGTGGCCCTGGATTTCCAGGCCCAGCAGCGTCCGGCTCTCGCTGGCCGACAGCAGATTGTAATTACCCATGAAGCGGGCGACGAACTCGGTGGCCGGCTGGGTGTAAATGGTCTCGGCGCAGCCTTCCTGCTCCACCTTGCCCTGGTTCATCACGAAGATGCGGTCTGACAGCGTCAGCGCTTCTTCCTGGTCATGGGTCACGAAAATGGTGGTCAGCCCCAGGCGGCGCTGGATGTCGCGGATCTGCTCGCGCAGATTCTTGCGGATGCGCGCGTCCAGCGCCGACAGCGGCTCGTCCAGCAGCAGGATGCGCGGCTCCACCACCAGCGCGCGCGCCAGCGCCACCCGCTGGCGCTGACCGCCGGACAACTGGTGCGGATAGTGCTCCTCCTTGCCGGACAGCTCCACCAGCGCCAGCGCCTCCGCCACCTTGCGGCGGATGTCGGCGGCCGGCCGCTTCTGCATTTTCAGGCCGAAGGCGATGTTCTCGCCGGCGTTCATATTGGGAAACAGCGCATAGCTTTGAAACACCATGCCGATGCCGCGCTTCTGCGGCGCGCAGGCGGTGATGTCCTCGCCCTGCATGCGGATCACGCCGCCGCTGGGCGTCTCGAAGCCGGCGATCATGCGCAGCACCGTGGTTTTGCCGCAGCCGGACGGGCCCAGGAAAGTGACGAATTCGCCGGCTTCCACGCGCATATTGAAGTCGTGCACCACCGTGTGCTGGCCGTAGCGCTTGTGCAGATGTTGGATGTCCAGATAAGCCATGTATGAATGCGTTCCCAAGTTCAGTGAGAGGCCGCCTCGCGCAAGGCGCGGCGATGGCGGCCGGCCACCTGCAGCAGGCCCATGGCCGCCCAGGTGATCAAAAAGGCGATGATGGCCAGCGCCGCCGGCTCATAAGCGCGGTTGGCGCCGATCAATTGCAGATACGGTCCGAAGGCCGGCCGCGCCAGCAAGCTGGCCATGGTGAATTCGCCGATGACGATGGCGAAGGTCAGGAAGGCTCCGGACAGCAGCGCGGACTTGATATTGGGGAAGATCACCCGCAACAGGATCACCCGCCAGCCGCCGCCCAGGCTTTGCGCCGCCTCGGCCAGCGAACGCACGTCGATGGCCGACAGGCCGGCGTCGATGGAACGGTACAGATAGGGCAGCGCCAGCGTCACATAGCTGCAGACCAGCAAGAGATCGGTGCCGCGCTCGCTGCCGGTCAAGGGCAGCCAGGCGTCGCTGCCGAACAGGCGCAGATAGCCGAACACGATGACGATGGCCGGGATCACCAGCGGCAGCAGGGTGATGAACTCCACCAGCGGCCGCAGCCGCGGCAGCTTGAGCTGGATCCAGAACGCGGTGGGCGCCACCAGCAGGATGCCGATGACGATGGTGAGCAAGGCCATCAGCACCGAATAGGCGAAGCTCTGCTGAAAGCCGGGGTCCTGCAGCACCGCCTGGTAGGCGGCGAAGCTATAGCCCTCGCGCAGCATCTTCAGGCTGAACTCGAAGGTAGCCAGCAGCGGCAGCAGGAAATACAGGCCGCCCACGGCGACGGCGATCCAGGCGCCCAGCCGCGACGGCGGCTGATGGGCAGGTTGGTGTGTCATGAGCGGCTCCTTTCCGCGCGGCCGCGCAGCCAGATATAGGCGGCGTTGGACAGGCCGGTGACCACGATCATGCCCAGCGCCAGCGCATAGCCCAGGTTCTGGTCGTGCAGCACGTCGCCGCGGATTTGCGCATAGAGCAGGATGGTGACGATGTTGAGCGAACTGCCGGTCAGCGCGTAAGCGGTGGCCACCGCGCCGAAGGCGTTGGCGAACAGCAGCAGCGCCGCGCCCAGGATGCTGGGCCACAGCACCGGCAGCGCGACGCGGCTCCAGTAGGCGAAGGCGGAGCCGCCCAGGCTGTCGCAGGCCTCGCGCCATTCGGTCTTGAGGCCGTCTATGGCCGGGCTGACGATCAGCACCATCAGCGGAATCTGGAAGTACAGATACGTCAGCGTCAGGCCGCTGAAGCTGAGCACGCTGAAGCCGCCGGCGTAGAGATCGAAATCCAGGTAGCGGCGCAGCAGCACCGTCACCAGTCCCATGCGTCCCAGCGTGGCCAGGAAGGCGAAGGCCAGCGGCACGCCGGCGAAATTGGACGCCACCCCGGAAAAGGTGGTCAGCGTCGGCCGTATCCAGCCGGGCAGGCGGCCGCGGATGGCGGCCAGGGCCAGCAACAGGCCGAAGACCGCGCCCAACAGCGCCGAGGCGGTGCTGATCTGCAGGCTGATCTTGTAGGCGTCGAGAATCGCCGGCTCGAACAGCCGGGCGATATTGTTCAGCGTGAAATGGCCGTCGGCGTCCTGGAAAGCGCCCAACAGCAAGCGGGCGGTGGGCAGGAGCAGGAATAGCAGCGCGAACAGAAAGAACGGCGCCACGCCCAGCCAGGACAGCGAGACGAAGCCGCCGCCGGCGCGGCGCGGCGACGCCGGGCCGGAACGGGCGGCGAGGGGATCGGAAGATGCGGACATGAGGGCGTGTTTCCAAAGAGAGCCCGCGCGCGGCGGAAGCGCCGCGCGCCAATCAGGGCGAAACGGCTTACTTGACGTTGCTGCCCACCACGCTGTCCCACTGCTTGGTGATCACCGCCTTGTAGGCTTCCTGCTGCTCCAGCGTCGGGAACAGGGCCTTCTTGTAGGCGCTGGCGTCCGGCATCTTGCTCATCAAGTCCTGCGGGACTTTCTTGCGCGCGGCCAGATCGTTGAAGCGGGTGGGGTGGCAATAGCCCTTGAGCCAGCCCAACTGGCCCTCGTCGGAGAAAAGATACTCCTGCCACAGCTTGGCGGCGTTGGGGTGCGGCGCGTAGGCGCTGATGCCCTGGGCGTAGACGCCGGCGACCACGCCGCTCTTGGGCACCACCACTTCCACCTTGGGGTTGCCCTTCAGGGTGTCGCGGTCGGCCAGCGCGTTATAGTCCCAGCGGATCACGATGGGGGTGCTGCCCTGGGCCAGCGAGGCGGCCTTGCCGATCACCGGCACGAAGTTGCCGCTCTTGTTCAATTGCGCGAAGAACTTGAGGCCGGCGTCGGCGGCCTTGGCCGCGTTGCCCTTGGATTGGGACAAGCCGGCGGCGAACACGCCCTGGATCGCCTGGTTGGCGACGCGCGGATCGCCGGCCAGCGCCACCGCGTTCTTGTATTCCGGCTTCAGTAGATCGCTCCAGTCGGTCGGCGTCTTGGCGACCAGATCCTTGTTCACCTCGAAGGCCAGCACGCCGTAGTAATCGCCGTACCAATAACCGTCCTTGTCCTTGACGCTGTCCGGAATACTCTTCCAGTTGGATACCTTGTACGGCTGCAACAGGCCGGCGGCCTTGGCCTGCGGGCCGAAGGACAGGCCGACGTCGATCACATCCGGCGCCTGCGGGCCCTTGTTGTTCTTGTTGGCCTTGATCGCCTCCAGTTCGTCGGCGGAGCCGGCGTCCGGATTCAGCTCGTTCACCTTGATGCCGTACTTGGCCTTGAAGCCGGCAATCAGGCCGCCGTAGCCGCACCAATCATGGGGCAGGGCGATCACATTCAACTCGCCTTCCTTCTTGGCGGCCTGGATCAGCGCGCTCAGGTTGTCGGCGAAAGCGGTGTTGGCCAGCAAGGCCAGCGCGCCCAGCACGGCGCAGCGCAACGGTTTGTTCATGGCATCCATCCCTTTGGACTAGGTCAAATAAAGGCGATGCTGATGGTATGCCGCCTTGATGACATTCCGGTTTACGACACATGGCAGTTTGATTGCACAACAGTGACGAATCGGTTCCGGCCCGGTTTGCGGCGCGCGCGCGCGTTCATTTCCTTGTCATTTTCGCTTGTTAAAAAGCCGGCATCGATCTGATTGCTGGACTAGTCCTGATGCTTGAAGCGAAACCGCTTTCCCAGGCCGCGCGCATCCGCGCCGCCTTATTGCAGCAAATCGACGGCGGCCTGCTGCGGCCGGGCGACCGCCTGCCGTCGGAGCGCGCGCTGGCCGATCTATTCGCCACCACCCGCATCACCTTGAAAGAGGCGCTGGGCGTGTTGGAGGCCGAAGGGCGGGTCTACCGCGAGGAAAGACGCGGCTGGTTCGTCGCCTTTCCGCGGCTGGAATACGCGCCGCTGTACGGCAACCATTTCCAGCGCATGGCCGATGCCCAGCAGCGGGCGGCGGAAACCCGGCTCATGAGCGTGGAAACCGTGCTGGCCTCGCCCGAGCTGTGCCGGGCGCTGGAAGTGCCGCCCTTGAGCGCGCTGTGGAAAATCTGCCGTCAGCGCAGCCTGGACGGCAGAGTGGCGCTCTATGTCGAGCACTTCCTGCGGCCGGAGCGCTTCCCCGGCATTCAGGAACAGGACCTGCGCCAATCGCTGACCGGCCTGTATCGCCGCCATTACGGCATCGAATACGCGGCGGCGGCCTTCGACATCCTGCCGGCGGCGGCGCAGGGCCGCGTGGCGCAGGCGCTGATGCTGGCCGAAGGCAGCCCGGTGTTGCTGATACGCCGCGTCAATCGCGACGCCGCCGGTGCCGCGCTGGACTGCGATTACGAATACTGGCGCCACGACGCGGTGCGCGTCAGCGTGCGCAGCGCATGAAACTGGCGGCTTCTTCATCGCCGTTTGCAATTCAGGCTGCCGGCTTCACGCCTGCTTAATCACTGACGGTTTTTTGCCGGTTTCCGGCTACAAACGCTTACATGCCGACACCAGATCGCTGCTGACAGCGCGGCGGCGCCGGGCGATGCTGAATGGATCAAGCCGTTGCCATAAACGGCGTTTTTACTGGAGAGGAAACATGCCATCCCTTACCCGCCGCCTCCTGCCCGCGGCCATCGCCTTAGCTTGCCTGGGCCTCAGCGCCTGCGTGGTGACGCCGCCGCGCACCCAGATCGTCTACCGCAACCCGCCGCCGGCGCCGCATGCCTGGCGCCCGACCGAGCATCCCTATTATCTGCACGCGATGAGCGATCTGCGCATGGCGCGCGCCTATCTGGCGCGGCCGGATTACGAGCCGGTGGCCAGCGATGAGCGCCGCGCGGTGGCGGAAATCGACGCCGCGCTCGACGAAATGCGCCGCGCGGCGATCGAAGACGGCAAGAACCCGTGGCAGGGCGAGCCGCCGGACGCCAATCTGTCCGCCAGCGACCGCTTCCACAAAGCGATGTCGCTGCTGGATTCGGCGCGCCGCGACGCCAGCCACGCCGAGGACGATCCCTGGGTGCGGGACTTGCAACACCGCATCGTTCACCACATCGACGAAGCGAAGCGCGCCACTCAACAAGCGGTGGCCGACGCGCTGCGCTAAGAGCCTGTTTGCGATCGAGCGAGCTAAGGCGAGACAAGGCGAGACAAGGCGAAAACGGCTGAGAAAGCGAAATGTACGCGTGGTACATGAGTATTTTGAAGCCGTACACACCGTGTGATGCCCCACGACGCGCAGCAGATCGCAAACATGTTCTAAGCCAAAAGGAGCACATCATGCAATTCACGACCGCGCGCGGCCTGCTGGCCGCCTTGATCCTGTGCGCCGCCGCCAGCCAGGCGGCCCAGGCCGCCGACCCCTGGCGCGACGGCGATCCCTGGAGCTGGGAACAGCACCACTGGCAGCCGGAGCAACACCCCTACTATCTGCACGCGATGAGCGATTTGCGCATGGCGCGCGACCTGCTGGCGCGGCCGGATTCGCCGCAGGTGAGCAATGACGAGCGCCACGCCGTCGACGAAATCAACCAGGCGCTGCGCCGGATGCGCGACGCGGCGATCAACGACGGCAAAGACCCGTTCGAACGCATGCCGCCGGACGCCAGCTGGCGGCCGGAGGATCGCTTCCACCAATCGCTGCTGTTGCTGGACAAGGCGCGTCAGGACGCCGGCCATCGCGAGGACGATCCCTATCTGCGCTCCTTGCAGCGCGACATCGTCCACCATATCGACGCCGCCAAGCGGGCGGTGAACATCGCCATCTCCGACGCGCTGCGCTGACGGCATTCCGCGATCATTGCTCCCGCCGCGCCGTCGCGAACCACTGCAGAAATCCGCTTCGCGGCGGCGCGGCGCATTCGTTCCACCCCTCGTCCCTTGCGCCAGGTCTGCCGCCGTCGCCGCCGCGAGCGCGGAGAATTGCGCTACCATGCCATCCCAGACATTCGCCCTTCGCAGGAGATCGCATGAGCCGCGTTTTAGTGTTGTACACCGGTGGCACCATAGGCATGACCGAAACCCCGGACGGCCTGGCGCCGTCGCCTGGGCTGCTACCCGGCCTGCTGGAGCGCTTCCGCCGTCCCGGCCTGGATTTCGACGTGGTCGAATTCGAGGAATTGATCGACTCCTCCGCCATCGAGCCACGCCACTGGAACCGCATCATCGCCGCGCTGGCCGAGCGTTATCACGACTACGACGGCTTCGTCGTCATCCACGGCACCGACACCATGGCCTATACCGCCGGCGTACTGGCCTTCGCGCTGCGCGGCCTGGCCAAACCGGTGGTGCTGACCGGCGCGCAACTGCCGCTGCTGCACCCGCGCTCCGACGGCTGGAACAATGTCGCCGACGCGCTGGAAGCGGCCTGCCAGCCGGCATTGCACGAAGTCGCCATCGCCTTCGACCGCCTGCTGCTGCGTGGCTGCCGCGCCCGCAAGTTGGATGTGGAGCATTTCGCCGGCTTTGGCGCGCCCAATGCCGAGCCGCTGGCCCGCTTCGCCATCCACCCGCATTGGAACCAGGCCGACTGGCTGCGCGGGCAGGGCGAATTCCAGGCGCTGACGCTGCGCGAAGACCTGAGCATTGCCTGCCTGTTCCTGAGCCCGGGCCAGGGCGCGGCGCTGGCCGGCCGTCTGATGGCGGACCCGGCGTTGGACGCGGCGGTGCTGATGAGCTACGGCAGCGGCAACGCGCCGGCCGATCCGACGCTGCTGGCGGGGGTGCGGGCCTTGACCGCGCGCGGCGGCGCGGTGCTCAACATCACCCAGGCGCCGCGCGGCGCGGTGGAAGTGGGCGCTTACGCCGCCAGTCAGCCGCTGGCGCGCGCCGGCGCGGTGGCCGGGGCGGACCTGACGCCGGAAGCGGCGCTGGCCAAGCTGCATGTGCTGCTGTCCGCCGGCCTCAGCGGCCCGCAGCTGGCGGCGCAATTGGCCCGGCCCTTGCGCGGCGAGATGAGCGCGCATTAAGACGCCGTTCACTATCCAGGCTGCTCATTTTTTGAGCAGCCTTTTTTTGTGCCGGTTTTTCAGGGCCTTGCCGCGCTTGTCCACAGCTCGCCCACATGGCTTTACACCTTGGGTGTGGGCAAGCGGCGCTGGCGGCCAGCCACGGCCGGCCATGGCCGAGGTGGGCGTTTTTGTATGCCGTCATCCTGAAATGGCGCGCTGTTTTGCCTAAAAAATAAGCGGTCGAAAATGCGCTTGGCGGAACAAGGACTTGGCGGCCTTATCCACAATTGTCCCACACGGCTTTTCACGCTGGATGTGAGTAATCCAATGAATTGCCTGTTTTTTGAGCAGGTCGAACAAATCCATTTCACGGCAAGGGCTTAGCGTCATTGTCCACAGCTGGCGCACAGGGCTGTCCCCCTGGCTTGTTGAGAACAGCGGTCCGGCTGTTGATAGCGCGGCAAGCGGCGTATAATTGAACGCTTTTCCGTATGTTCGAGAGCAGCAGGATGTCAGAAGGCGCGGCGCGGCCGTTGAAGATCGCCATCGTGGGGCCGGAGTCCTGCGGCAAGACCACGCTGGCGCGCGCGCTGGCGGATGCGTTGAACGCGGCCGGCATTGCCGCCGCCTGGGTGCCGGAATACGCGCGCGATTATTTCGCCACGCGGCCGTACCGCTCCACGCCGGAGATCATCGAGGAGGTGGCGCGCGGACAGTTGGCGGCGGAACAGTCATTGGCCGGCGGCGTCCAAGTCTTGTTGTGCGACACCACGGCGTTGAATTGCAAGATCTGGAGCGAAGTGGCGCACGGGCATTGCAGCCCCGGCTTGCTGGCGCTGTACCGGCCCGGCGATTACGCGCTGACCCTGCTGGCCGAGGCTGACATCCCCTGGGAGCCGGACCCGCTGCGCAGCCACCCGACCCAGCGCGACTGGCTGTTCGGCCTCTACCGGCAGGCGCTGCAAGACGCGGGCGTGAACGCGACGCGGGTGCATGGCGCGCACGCGCAGCGGATGGTGCAGGCGCGGACGGCGCTGGCCGCCATCTGGCCGGGCGAGTTGCCTAAATTTTGAGCGGCAAGAATAAAGCGCTGGAAATTCAGCAAATTGTCGCAATTATCCACAACAGGCCCACAAGCTTGTCCTGCCAGGGCGTGGATAGTTGTCGGCGGTAGATTAAAAAATAAGCGACAGTAAAAAGGCGTGAAAAATGAAGGCGCTGCGGCTCTTGTCCACAGCCCGCTCACAGCCCTGTCCCAATCGAGTGTGCAAAAATGAACGAAACCTTTGAATTGAGCGGCGAATACATCGCCTTGTGCGACCTGCTGAAAGCCTGCAATGTCTGCGATTCCGGCGGCGCCGCCAAGCATTTCATCGCCGAAGGCAATGTGCGCGTGGACGGCCAGGTGGAACTGCGCAAAACCTGCAAGATCCGCGTGGGCCAGCAAGTCAGCGGCGATGGCTTTGCCATCCGCGTCGTGGCGCCATGAACGACGACGACTTCGACCCGCCGCCGGAAGCGCCCGAGCCCCCGCCGGACGACGCTTGCTGCGGCAGCGGCTGCGACCCGTGCATCTGGGACAGCTATAACGCGCTGATGACGGAATACCGCGCCAAACTGGCCGCCTGGGAGTTGCGCGAAGCCGCGCGCCAGGCCGCCGCAAACGGACAATGAGCATGGCCAGCATCGATCTGCACTTTCATTCCCATGCCTCCGACGGAGCCTTGCCGCCGGAGCAGGTGATCGCGCGCGCCGCCGAGCGCGAAGCCACCCTGGTGGCGCTGACCGACCACGACTGCACCCACGGCTTGGCCGCGGCGCGGGCCGAGGCGGCGCGGCAGGGCCTGGCCTTCCTCAACGGCGTCGAAGTCTCGGTCAGCTGGGGCAAGCACACCGTGCACATCGTTGGCCTGGGCATAGACCCGGAACAGCCGACGCTGGCCGCCGGCCTGCAATCGATACGCGACGGCCGCGTCAACCGCGCGCGGCAGATGTCGGACGAACTGGTCAAGGCCGGCATTCAAGGCGCGTTCGACGGCGCGATGGCCTTGTGCGACAACCCGGAAATGATAGGCCGCACCCATTTCGCCCGCTTCCTGGTCAACAGCGGCCAGGTCAAGGACGTGCGCACCGTGTTCCGCAAATTCCTGACCCCGGGCAAGCCCGGCTACGTGGCGCATGAATGGGCCAGCCTGGAAGACGCGGTGGGCTGGATCCGCGCCGGCGGCGGCGAGGCGGTGATCGCCCATCCTGGCCGCTACGATATGGGCCGCACCCTGATCGAGCGGCTGATCAACGACTTCAAGCAGGCCGGCGGCCGCGGCATCGAAGTGGCCAGCGGCAGCCACAGCCTGGACGATATGCACAAGTTCGCGCTATTGGCGGACCGCCACGAGCTGTACTCCAGTGCCGGCAGCGATTTCCACGCGCCGGGCGAGGGCGGCCGCGACGTCGGCCGCACCGACGACCTGCCGCCGATCTGCAAACCCATCTGGAACGCGCTGGCCGCGCGCATCATCCGGCCCGCGGACCTGGCACAAGGCTGACCTCACATGGCACAGTTTTTCATGATCCACCCGGACAATCCGCAAGCGCGGCTGGTGCGCGAAGCGGTGAAGATCCTGCGCGAGGGCGGGGTGGTGGTCTATCCCACCGACTCCTGTTACGCGCTGGGCTGCATGCTGGGCGACAAGCCGGCGATGGAGCGCATCCTGGACATCCGCCAGCTGGACCTGCGTCATCACCTGACCCTGGTCTGCCACAATCTGTCCGAACTGGCCAACTACGCCAAGGTGGACAACAGCCAGTTCCGCATGCTGAAAGCCGCCACCCCCGGCAGCTACACCTTCATCCTGCAAGCCACCCGCGAAGTGCCGCGCCGCACCCTGCATCCCAAGCGCTCCACCATCGGGCTGCGGGTGCCGGACCACAAAGTGGCGCTGGCCTTGCTGGAAGAATTGGGCGAGCCGATTCTGTCCTGTACCCTGATGCTGCCCGGCGACGAGGAACCGTTGACCGATCCGTATGAAATCCGCGAGCGGCTGGAGCACGCGGTGGACGCGGTGATAGACGGCGGCTGGTGTGGCACCGATCCCACCACCGTGATCGACATGACCGAGGGCGTGGAGCTGTTGCGCCGCGGCAAGGGAGATCCGGCGCCGTTCGGTCTGTAAGCACGCCTTTGCCTCACTACACTGTTTTCAACCCACAAGAGACATCATGGGCGACATTAATCTTCTGATTCAGAAAATCACCATTTACGCGCTGCCGGTGCTGTTCGCCATCACCCTGCACGAGGCCGCCCACGCTTACGCGGCGCGCCGTTACGGCGACAGCACCGCCTATATGATGGGGCGGATGACACTGAACCCGCTCAAGCACATCGACCCAATCGGCACCGTGCTGCTGCCCTTGTTGTCGGTGACGCTGGGCGGCTTCATCTTTGGCTGGGCCAAGCCGGTGCCGGTCAACTTCGGCGCGCTGCGCAAGCCGCGCGAGCATGGCCGGCTGGTGGCCGCCGCCGGGCCGGCCTCCAATCTGCTGATGATGCTGCTGTGGGTGCTGCTGTTCAAACTGGCCATCGGCATGGATACCAGCTATAGCGAGCCGCTGGCGCTGATGAGCCAGGCCGGCATCAGCATCAATATCTCGCTGATGCTGCTCAATCTGCTGCCCATTCTGCCATTGGACGGCGGCCGCATCGTGGAGAGCTTCCTGCCGCCGGGCATGGCCTGGAAATATTCCAGGCTGGAGCCCTACGGCATGTGGGTGTTGCTGGCCTTGATTTTCACCGGCCTGCTGTCCACCATTTTGCGGCCGTTCTATGGCCTGATGTACGGGCTGGTGCGCGCCCTGATTTAAAGCGGCCTGGTTCATCCCCATCCTGACGCGCCGGAAATTCGTTTCCGGCGCAGTCGCGCTCATTACCTGAAACGGAATTCACATATGTTCGCCAACCGCATTCTCTCCGGCATGCGCCCCACCGGCAGCCTGCACCTTGGCCACTACCACGGCGTGATCAAGAACTGGGT
>NZ_JAYSGF010000056.1:0-21690 GCF_041912965.1 Chromobacterium sp.
CGAAGACGCCGGCCTGCCGCTGTACCGTTACCTGGGCGGCGCTGGCCCGATGGCCCTGCCGGTGCCGATGATGAACGTGATCAACGGCGGCGCTCACGCCAACAACACCCTGGACATCCAGGAGTTCATGATCATGCCGGTGGGCGCGCAAACCTTCCGCGAAGCACTGCGCTGCGGCGCGGAAATCTTCCACAGCCTGAAGAAGATCTGCGACCAGAAAGGCTATGCCACCACCGTCGGCGACGAAGGCGGCTTCGCGCCCAATCTGAGCAGCCATGAAGACGCGATCAAGCTGATCCTGGAAGCCGTTGACGCCGCCGGCTACGTGGCCGGCCAGGACGTGATGCTGGCGCTGGACTGCGCCTCCTCCGAGTTCTACAAGGACGGCAAGTACCACTTGACCGCAGAAGGCCTGCAGCTGAGCTCCGAACAGTTCACCGACTACCTGGAAACCCTGGTCAACAACTACCCCATCCTCTCGATCGAGGACGGCATGAGCGAGCACGACTGGGACGGCTGGAAACTGCTGACTGAACGCCTGGGCTCCCGCGTGCAGATCGTCGGCGACGATCTGTTCGTGACCAACCCCAAGATCCTGGCCAAGGGCATCGAAGGCGGCCTGGCCAACTCGCTGCTGGTCAAGGTCAACCAGATCGGCACCTTGTCGGAAACGCTGAAAGCGGTTGATCTCGCCAAGCGTTCCCGCTATACCAGCGTTATGAGCCATCGCTCCGGCGAAACAGAAGACAGCACCATCGCGGATCTGGCCGTTGCCACCAACTGCATGCAGATCAAGACCGGCTCGCTGTCCCGTTCCGACCGCATGGCGAAATACAATCAGCTGCTGCGCATCGAGGAAGAGCTGGGCGACGCCGCCTACTACCCGGGCAAAGCCGCCTTTTACCACCTGAAGTAAACTATGCGCTGGCTGACCCTGACTCTGGTGACAGTAATACTGGCCCTTCAATGGCCGTTGTGGTTTGGCAAAGGAAGCTGGCTCAGAGTCTGGCAGCTGGACAAGCAACTACAGGAACAGCGGGCGACCACGCAAAAGCTGGTGGCCCGCAACGCCGCGCTGGACGCGGAAGTGCGCGACTTAAAACAGGGGACCGATGCCATCGAGGAGAGGGCCCGCAATGAACTTGGCATGATTCGGAATGGTGAAGTATTTTTCCAATTGCTGGATCCGGTGAAGCCAACGCCACGCTAAACATCAGCCCGGACCCGCACGAGTAGAGCTGAACAGACAACAAGAATGACGTCCGGTCTAAAAAAGTCCAAGGTTTGGGCAATGACAACACAAAACCCCATCGAAGTCGCACGTGAAACGCTCAAACAGCTGACAGTGCGCAAGCTGTTGCCTACGCCGGAAAACTTCGAGCGGGTCTATCATGAGCTGACCCAAACACCAGTCGACCGCGACAACAAGCTCGCCGTGCTGCTGTTGCGCGCGCTGGAAACCCTACCTCAGGACAGCGTGCAGGCCAAAGTCACGCTGACCCGTCTCAAACAGGTATTCGATGAAAACCGCTGGGAACAAGCGCCGCAGCTGATCATCGACTTCCTGCGCTCCACCCTCAACACCAACCAGCAGCAGCACAGCTGGGGCACCCTGATCCAGAACCTGATCCGCAACTGGGATTTGCGGCTGCCCAATATGCCGCAGCACCACAAGCAATCCACGCTGGAGCGGGTGCTGATCAACTACGGCAATCAGCCCGACGAATTGAACCAGAAGCTGGCCACGCTGATCCAGAACTGGACCCAGTCCGCCCCGCCCGGTGGCCCCGCCAACACCGCGGCCGAAGCCGCCGCGCCGACCGCAAGCGGAGACAATGAGGAAAATCTGGGCGACAGCTGGCTGGCCTGGCAGCGCACGCTGGCCTTCGCCCTCAAGCACGGCCTGGAGCCGCGACTGACCAGCTACCCAGAGCTGGTGGACGCGCTGGAAACGCTGCTGAATGAACTGAACCAGGTTGCCGACGACGCCACGCTCAACGCTTACATGCCCAAGCTGCGCGCCTTCATGATCAAGCTGGAACTGCAGTCGCAACAGGACAACCGCCTGGTATCGGCGATGACCAATCTGCTGCGCCTGCTGCTGGAAAACATCGCCGAACTCAATCAATCGGACACCTATCTGGTAGGACAAGTGAACACTCTGCAGGACATCCTCAGCCATGAGCCCTTGTCCATGCAGCAGGTCTACCAGATGGAGTCCAGCCTCAAGGACGTGATCCGCAAGCAAGGCCAGCTGAAAACCTCGCTGGACGAGGCCGCCAGTTCCTTGCGCTCGCTGCTGGACCGCTTCATCTCGCGGCTGGCGATGATGACCGACAGCACCGACGACTTCCAGAACAAGATCAAGGATCACAGCGACCGCATCAAGCAATCGCAGAATGTGGAAGAACTGGGCAGCATCATCGGCCTGCTGATGGAAGACACCTCGCTGATGCAGCTGGACCTGACCCGCTCCCGCGACGAACTGCTGTCCGCCAAGGAACAAGTCGAAGCCGCCGAGCAGAGGATCGCCGAACTGGAGGGCGCGCTGGAAGCCGCCAGCGCCAAAGTGCGCGAAGACCAGTTGACCGGCGCTTTCAACCGCCGCGGTCTGGCCGAGCACTTCCAGCGCGAAATCAGCCGCGCCGAACGCACCGGCGCGCCGCTGAGCCTGGCGCTGCTGGATGTCGACAACTTCAAGCAGCTGAACGACAAATACGGCCACCTGGCCGGCGACGACGCCTTGAAATACCTGGTGGACACCATCAAGCACAGCCTGCGTCCAGCCGACATCGTCGCTCGTTTCGGCGGCGAGGAATTCGTGATCCTGATGCCGGACACCCCGGAAGACGAGGCCGTCTCCACCGTGCAGCGGCTGCAGCGTGAACTGACCAAGACCTTTTTCCTGGCCAACAACGATCGCTTGCTGATCACCTTCAGCGCCGGTGTCGCCAAATGGCATCTGGGCGAGCAAGAAGCCGATGTGCTGGAACGCGCCGACCAAGCGATGTACCAGGCCAAGCTCAACGGCAAGAACCGGGTGCACTCCGCGGAGGAACAACCGCCGTCGCTGATGGCGCCGCAGTTATAAGCCCTGAGCGACGCTTCGACTTCCTCTCGGCGGCGGCTAGTTACCGCCGCCTTTTTTCATCCTCTTGCCGGCCTCGGCGCGCTCGCGCCGCACCGTCTTGGGGTCGGCGATCAAGGGCCGGTAGATTTCCACCCTATCATGCTCGCGCAGCGCCGCATCATCCTTGACCGCCTTGCCGAAGATGCCCAGCTTCAGGCTATCCGGCTCCAATTGCGGGCAGCGCGCCAGCAAGCCGGACAGCTCCACCGCCTGACGCGCGGTCGTCCCCGCCGCCACCTGCAAGACCACCAGTTCCTGACGCTCGGGCAAGGCCAGCGCCACCTCCACCTGCACCGTCTCAGTCATCGCCATAAACCTTGTCGGCCTCCTTGATGAAGGCATCCACCAGGGTGCCGGAAATATGACCGAACACCGGCCCGATGACCATTTCCAGTATCTTGCTGGAAAACTGATAGCTGAGGCGAAACTCCACCTTGCAGCCGATCTCGCCCAGGGGCTTGAAGTGCCAGCGCCCTTCCAGCTGCTCGAACGGACCGTCCACCAGTTCCATCAGAATGGACTCACCCGGCTGATTGGTGTTGCGGGTGGTGAAATGCTGCTTCACCTTCAGGTAATCGATGTGCAGGCTGGCCACCACCTGGTCGCCCTCCCGTGACAGCACTTCGGTCTTGCCGCACCAGGGCAGGAACCGGCTGTAATGTTCAATATCGTCAACCAGCGCAAACATCTGCGCCGGCGTGTGCGCCACCAGCACGCTTTTCTCAACCACCTGCATCCATCGCTCGCTTATCGTCTGCGCCCATCCCGCGCCGCGGCGGGGGAAATCGTCGGCACCGGTAAAATCGCAAGTTTAGCAAAATCCGGCGCGGCCCACCCGCCCGCGTCCGCCCGCACGCGCCAAAGCGCTGTATTTTCATGGCTTTGGCAAGCGGCCGGCTTCTGGTACAATGGAGGATTCACCCCAAAGATACTCCGATAGCCGACATGAGCATCATCCAGAACCGCAAAGCCTTCCACGACTACTTCATCGAGGAAAAGCTCGAAGCCGGGCTCGTGCTGGAAGGTTGGGAAGTCAAGGCCATACGCGCCGGCCGCGTCCAGCTGAAGGAAAGCTACGTGGACTGGAAAAACGGCGCGTTCTGGCTGATCGGCTGCCATATCACGCCACTGCAATCCGCCTCCACCCACGTCAAGGCCGACCCGGTGCGCCCGCGCAAGCTGCTGCTGTCGCAAGAGCAGATCAATCGCTTCATCGGCAAGGTTGAACGCGCCGGCTACACCATGATGGCGCTGGACCTGCACTACACCCGCGGCAATGTCAAGGCGGAAGTGGGGCTGGCCAAGGGCAAGAAGCTGCACGACAAGCGCGACACCGAGAAGGACCGCGAATGGCAGCGCGAGAAGCAGCGCTTCATGAAGAACCAGCGCGGAGCCGCCTGATGAACCGCAGCGCCGCCCTGCCCATCGTGCTGATCTGCCTGGGATCGGTCTGGTTCCTGAAGAGCACCTCGCTGCTGCCCAATACCTCCACCCTGCTCGCGCTGCTGCTGGCCGCCGCCGGCGTTCTGCTGTTCATCGTCGACGGCTTCAACAAGCCCACCTTGATTACCAGCCCGCTGCTGATCTACGCCGGCGCCGCCATCTATCTGTACGACAATTCCGGCCTGCGTCCAAGCCATCTGCTGTCGTTCGGCATGATCATCGCCGGCCTGCTGATGCTGCTGGCGCGCAGCGAGCAGATTCCGGAGCGCAGCCGCCGCCACAGCCGGCTGCCGCCGCGGGACATCGAACAATGAATTCGGGCGCGCACCGCCGCACGGCTCGCCGCCCGTCACAACATCTCAATCGTCATGGCCACACGGCTGACAACATCTCCTGAAGGATAGGCATGGACAAAATCCTCATTCTCGATTTCGGCTCTCAGGTCACCCAGCTGATTGCCCGCCGCGTACGCGAAGCTCACGTCTACTGTGAGCTTCATTCTTTTGACATGCCGCTGGACGAGATCCGCGCGTTCGCGCCCAAGGCCATCATTCTTTCCGGTGGCCCCAACTCGGTATACGAATCCGACTACCAGGCCGATCCGGCGCTGTTCGAGCTCGGCGTTCCGGTGCTGGGCATCTGCTACGGCATGCAGTTCATGGCCCAGACCTTCGGCGGCAAAGTGGAAGCCGGCGACAAGCGCGAGTTCGGCTACGCCCAGATCAAGGCCCGTCACCACTCCAAACTGCTGGAAGGCCTGCAGGATCAGGTGGACGACGCCGGCAACGGCTTCCTCGACGTCTGGATGAGCCACGGCGACAAAGTCACCGGCCTACCGCCGGGCTTCAACGTGATCGCCGAGACCCCGTCCTGCCCGATCGCGGCGATGGCCGACGAGAGCCGCGGCCTCTACGGCGTGCAGTTCCATCCGGAAGTGACCCACACCAAGCGCGGCACCGAAATGATCCACCGCTTCGTGCTGCACGTGGCCGGCTGCAAGCCTAGTTGGACCATGCCCAACTACATCGACGAAGCGGTAAAGAAAATCCGCGAGCAAGTGGGCGACGAAGAAGTCATCCTCGGCCTGTCCGGCGGCGTGGACTCCTCGGTGGCCGCCGCGCTGATCCACCGCGCCATCGGCCCGCAACTGACTTGCGTCTTCGTAGATCACGGCCTGCTGCGCCTGAACGAAGGCAAGATGGTGATGGAAATGTTCGCGCAGAACCTGGGCGTGAAAGTGGTGCACGTGCAGGCGGAAGCCGACTTCATGAGCAAGCTCGCCGGCGAGAGCGATCCGGAGAAGAAGCGCAAGATCATCGGCGCGGAATTCATCGAGGTGTTCGACCGCGAATCCGGCAAGCTCAGCAACGCCAAATGGCTGGCCCAGGGCACCATCTACCCGGACGTGATCGAATCCGCCGGCGCCAAGACCAAGAAGGCCCACACCATCAAGAGCCACCACAATGTGGGCGGCCTGCCGGAAGACATGAACCTCAAGCTGCTGGAACCGCTGCGCGAGCTGTTCAAGGACGAAGTGCGCCAGCTGGGCGTCGCGCTCGGCCTGCCGCATGACATGGTGTACCGCCACCCCTTCCCGGGCCCGGGTCTGGGCGTGCGCATCCTCGGTGAAGTGAAGAAAGAATACGCCGATCTGCTGCGCCAGGCCGACGCCATCTTCATCGAAGAACTGCGCAACACCGTGGATGAGAAAACCGGCAAGAACTGGTACGAACTGACCAGCCAGGCCTTCGCCGTGTTCCTGCCGGTGAAATCGGTGGGCGTGATGGGCGACGGCCGCACTTACGACTACGTTGTCGCGCTGCGCGCCGTGGTCACCAGCGACTTCATGACCGCGCACTGGGCGGAGCTGCCGTACAGCCTGCTGGGCCGCGCATCCAACCGCATCATCAACGAAGTCAAGGGCATCAACCGCGTGGTGTACGACGTGTCCGGCAAACCGCCGGCCACGATCGAGTGGGAGTGAGCCCTGCCAAGCGCTTGATTTAATCAAGCATCCCCAATGCCACTGACGATTGTTTTCACAGCGTCAGTGGCATTTCTTATTGCCTCCCCATCGTTCTCGCCCCACCCCGTGCGTCCAACCCCTGCCATCAATGCGCAAGCGCCGATCTCCCTGGATCGCTGAGCCACACAGCATGCGCAAAAACGAACACTGTTTTACATACGAACAACGTTCGTTGTATGATGCGCCCATGGCCAAGAAAAAACCCCATCAGACGGAACCCCTGGACGCTTGGGCGGCGCAGCTGGCCGCCCTGGACGGCGACGACACGACAAGCCGCCGCCGCAAGCCCCCGATCACACCGCAGCGTATCGTGCAAGCCGCATTGGCGCTGGTGGCCGCCGAAGGTTTCGATGCCTTGACGATGCGCAGAGTCGCCAGCGCGCTGGAGACCGGCCCCGCATCGTTGTACGCGCATGTGCGCGATAAAGCGGAATTGGACGATCTGTTGATCGGCGAGCTATGCGCGCGCGTGGAACTGCCAACGCCAAGTCCCGACGCATGGATGATGCAATTCAAGGCGATCTGTGCGCAGCTGCGCGATCTATACCTCGCCAACCCCGGCATCTCGCAGGCCACCTTCTCCGGCGCGCCGCGCAATCTGCACGCATTGCGGATCAATGAAGGACTGCTCGCGATTCTGCTGGCCGGCGGGGTGGCGGCTCAGCCGGCCGCATGGGCGATAGACGCCGCGATCTTGTATGTCGGCGCCTACAGCCTGGAAAGATCGCTACGCCAAGCTGACAGCCAGGGGGTCGATGGCCAGCCCTGCGACCGGGACGGGATCGCCGCGCGGCTACGGATGCTGCCCGCAAGTCATTTCCCGCACACGGTCGCCCACTTGCGGGAAATCGTCGCCGGAAATGGACACGAACGCTTCGACTTCACCTTGGACCTGCTGCTGCGCGGACTGGCTCTGAACTCGCCGCAACCAGGCCAGGAGCTAGCCGCTGGGCCTGGAAAACCATGAAGGCACTGCGTTTCAGCGCATTTGGCGGCCCCGAGGTGCTGGAGATCGTCGAGCTGGCCGAGCCGCATCCCGGTCCCGGCCAGCTCAGGATCGCCGTGCGCGCCGCCGGCGTGAACGCCAGCGACTGGAAAAAGCGCCAGGGATTGATGGATCAACAGCTCCCTCAGACGCTGGGCTACGAGGCAGCCGGGATCGTCGACGAGCTCGGCGCCGGTGTCAGCGACGTGGCGCTTGGCGATCGCGTGTTCGGCTTCTGCCTGGATGGCGCGGCTCAAGCCGAATTGGCGGTGCTCACCCACTACGCCCCCATCCCCGCCACGCTTGAGTTCGCTGAGGCGGCCGCCTTGCCTGCCGCGATAGAAACCGCCGCCCGCGCGCTGGATCAACTCGGTGTCGCCGCAGGCGACACGCTGCTGATCAACGGAGCGTCCGGGAATATCGGTGCCGCCGCCGTGCAACTCGCCGCAGCGCGCGGAGCGCGTGTGATAGGCAGCGCCAGCCCAGCCAAACACATCTTGCTGCATGCGATGGGCGCCGAAGCCGTTGCATACGGCGCAGGCATGATGGGGCGTATCCGGGCTTTGGCGCCGGCCGGAATCGATTTGGCGCTTGATGTCGCCGGCAACGGCATCCTGCCTGAGCTCATCGGCCTGACAGGAAGCCCACAACATATTGTGACCGTCGCCGACGTAGACGGCGCCGCGCAGCATGGCGTGCGTTTCAGCCGAGGAGACGATGGCCGCGCGCTCTACGCGCTCTCGCAGATCGGCGCGCGGATCGCCGCGGGGCGCTTCACACCGCCCGCCGTACAGACCTTCCCGCTCTCCCGCGCCGCCGCCGCGCACTGCGTGGGCGAGGCTGGCCGCGCCACCGGCAAGCTGGTTCTGCTCATCCACCCTCCCGTCGCCCCAAATAGGCACGCGCAAGATGAATGACAAACTGCCGCCGGACCCATGCTGCCGATTGGCGTCTGTCAGCACGGAACCACACGGGCACGCAGCGCAGCGGAGGCCGGACGCCTCCGGTCGATGGCTGGCGCTCGGTGTGTTGAGCCTGGCGCAATTGATGGACGTGTTGGACAACACCATCGTCAACATCGCTTTGCCGTCCGCGCAGCATGACCTGGGATTTTCCAGCGCCGATAGGCAATGGATAGTCACCGGCTACACCCTCGCGTTCGGAAGCCTCTTGCTTCTGGGAGGCCGGCTCTCCGACCTCTTCGGGCGCAGGCGGATGTTCCTGATCGGCGTGATCGGCCTGCTGCTCGCCTCAGCGATGGGCGCCGCTGCCGCCAGCTTCAACGCGCTGCTCCTGGCCCGTATCGGCCAGGGCGCTTGCGCGGCGCTGCTCGCGCCGGCGGCCCTGTCCCTGCTGTCCGTGATTTTCTCGGACCAGGCGGAGGAACGTGGTCGCGCTTTCGCTGTTTTCGGCGCTATTTCCGGCGTAGGCGGCGTACTGGGCCTGCTGCTGGGCGGCGTGCTAACCGAGGCGCTGTCATGGCGCTGGAGCCTCTACATCAACCTGATTTTCGGCGCGGTCGCGCTGCTGGGCGCGCTGGCCCTCCTGCCCCGCGACGATAGCCCGCAGCGCATGCCGCTGGACCTGTCTGGCGCCATCGCCGCGACGCTTGGCTTGCTTGGCATCGTATCCGGTCTCGGCAACGCCGCCGCCAATGGGTGGAGCGGCTTGGGCACCCTCGGCCCGCTCCTCGCCGGGCTGGGGCTGATGATTGCTTTCGTGCTCATCGAACATCACGCCGAGCAGCCGATGTTGCCGCTGCGCATTGTTCTCGATCGAACCCGCGGCGGCGCCTATCTGACGCTGGGCGTCACCGGCATGGGCATGTTCGCTGTCTTCCTGTTTCTAAGTTACTACCTGCAAGACATCCTGAAGTTCGGCCCCATTCTGAGCGGCGCGGCCTTCCTGCCCATGATAGGCGCAGTGGTCGTCAGTTCCATCGTCTCCGGCGCGGCGCTGTTCCCGCGGATGGGCCCGCGCTGGCTGGTATCCGCCGGGTGCGGGCTGGCAGCTGTCGGCATGGCCATGTTCACCGCCACCGACGCAAACTCCAGCTATGCCGCGCACATTCTGCCGCCGCTGCTGGTGAGCGGCCTGGGCTTCGGAATGATCATCAGCCCGGTGCAGAATGCCGCGACCAGCGGCGTCCAGCATCAGGACGCGGGCGCCGCTTCCGCGCTGGTGAGCGCGGCTCAGCAGATCGGCGGAGCGATCGGAATCGCCGTATTCAATTCGCTGTCCTCGACCGCCATCGCCGCCCACACCGCGCGGCATGCCGCGAGCGCATCCCGCCCGGCAAGCATCATCGATGCCACGCTCGCGGGAAACCATCTCGTTTTTGGGGCCGCATGCGGCGCTTTCCTCTGCGGCGGCATCCTGGCCGCCCTACTGTTCCGCAGCGGCCCCATTGCGCCTCGTCCCCTGGCATGAGCTGAGACGGGGCGCGCCCGGCCATGGCCAAGGCTTTTTATGCCATCAAGATGCAACAGACTATCGCCACCGCAGCCGACACGCGCTAAACTGGCCGCATGTTTGCCATACCACCATATTCGCATCGCCTTAATCAGGCGGAAGAAACCCAAGGCCGCGCCGCCGCCGGCGCGCATTAAGCCTCGCAGCCAGCACCCGCACCATCCCGAGCCCATCGTTCCATGACCGCCATGATCACGCCCGCCGCCACCGCTTTGTCCCGTTCCGACTACCGCACGCTCGGACTGGCCGCATTGGGCGGCGCGCTCGAAATCTACGATTTCATCATCTTCGCCTTTTTCGCCGCCACGCTGAGCCAGTTGTTCTTCCCTCCGCAGATGCCGGAATGGCTGCGCCTGCTGCAAACCTTCGGCATCTTCGCCACCGGCTACCTCGCGCGGCCGCTGGGCGGCGTGCTGATGGCGCACTTCGCCGACCGTCTCGGCCGCAAGCGCATGTTCAGCCTCAGCATGCTGATGATGGCCGGCCCCTGTCTGCTGATCGGCCTGCTGCCCACTTATGCCCAGATCGGCTACCTGGCGCCGCTGCTGCTCTTGTGCCTGCGCCTGCTGCAGGGCGCCGCGGTGGGCGGCGAAGTGCCCAGCGCCTGGACCTTTGTCGCCGAACACGCGCCGGCGCGCCATCGCGGCTACGCGCTGGGCCTGCTGCAGGCCGGCCTGACCATGGGCTATCTGCTGGGCGCGCTGACCGCCACCTTGCTGGCCGAAACCTTCAGTCCCCAGCAAATGCAGGACTACGCCTGGCGTTTGCCCTTCCTGCTTGGCGGGCCCTTGGGGCTGTTCGGCGTCTGGCTGCGCCGCTGGCTGAATGAAACCCCGGTGTTCGTCACCATGCGCGCTCAGCGCGCGGAGCGCGCCTATCCGCTGCTCGAGGTGCTACGCGTGCATAGGCGCACCTTGCTGCCCGCGGCGGCGTTGACCTGCGTGCTGACCACCGCCGTCATCATTCCGGTCGTGGTCACGCCCACCCTGCTGCAACAGCATTTCGCCTGGCCGGCCAAGCAAGCGTTCGCGCTAGGCAGCCTGGGCATCGTGTTCCTGAACCTGGGCTGCGTGATCGCCGGCCGCGTCACCGACCGCATCGGCCCGGTGCGCAGCCTGGCCCTGTACAGCCTGCTGCTGCCGCTGGGCGTCGGCCTGCTCTACGCCAGCCTGATAGGCGGCTGGCGCTGGCCCGGTCTGGCCTACGCGCTGACCGGCCTGTGCTGCGGCATCGTCGGCGTGGTGCCTTCGGCGATGATCAGCCTGTTTCCCGCCGATATCCGCGTTTCCGGCATCGCCATCACCTACAATATCGCCTATTCGCTATGGGCCAGCGCCGCGCCCCTGCTGCTGATCGCCGCCACGCCGTGGAGCCCCTGGGTCTCGGTCTGGCTTGGCTTGGCCATGGGCGGCGTAGGCCTGTTCACCGCCAGCCGCTTCCGCGCGCCGAAAGCCCCGGCTTGGGAAAACGCCGCCTACGGCCGGGTTTGACCTGGCTCGCACCTGTCTTGATCAGCGTTTGACGTCAACGGCGCGGCCTGTTAGGTTCAACAGCAGCCAGCATGTTTGCTGCACCGCGGGCCCACATCGCGCCGCGGATTTTCCATCATTTAAGCCAGGAGGTCTTTATGTCCAATGCCGCTGCAATCGCCAAGGAAAAAGAGCAATTACTGGATGACGTGCGCCAGGTTCTGGTCAGCACCGAGGAACTGATCGACGCTTCGCTGGATGACGGCAGCCAGAAGAGCAAGGAAATCCGCCAGCGCGTCAGCGAAAAGCTGAAAGTGGCCAAGGCCAAGCTGCTGGACGCCGAGCAAGTGGTCGTCGGCAAGGCCAAGGTTGCAGCCAAGGCGACCGATCAATACGTGCATGAAAATCCGTGGAAGTCCATCGGCATCGCCGCCGGCGTCGCCTTCCTGCTGGGCATGCTGGTCTCCCGCCGCTAAGGCATGCCGCAACGCCAAGCTCAAGCCCGCCCCGGCAGCCTGCGCTCCTTCGCCGGCGGCGTGGCTTCTTTGCTGCTGACCCGGGCGGAATTGCTGACGCTTGAAGCCCAGGAGCTCAAGGACGAGATCATCGCCAGCCTGTTCACCGGCATGCTGGCCCTGATACTGATCGCCGTCGGCCTGATGGCGGGTTTGTTGCTGATCTGGACTCTGACCCCGCCGGCCCTGCGCGCCTGGGCGCTGGGCGCCTGCGCGCTGCTGTTCTGCGGCGCCGGCGCGCTGCTGGGTTTTCGCCTGCGCCAACGCCTGCGCGACCAGCCCGCCGCCTTCTCCGTCACGCTGGACGAAGTCCGCAAGGACTGGGCGGCCCTGGGCGGAGGAGACGCACCGTGAGCCCGCAAGACCGCGCCATCAAGAAACAGCTGCTGGTGATGAAGGGCGAGGCGCTCAGAGTCAAGCTGCGTCTGGAATTGGACAGTCTGCGCCGCCACCCCCTCGGCGCCGCGGGCGAAGGCCTGAAGGCCTGGGGACGGCAGCGCGGCATCGGCAAGGTGCTGGCCATGCTGGGCAGCCTGCTGCCGCCGGGCGGGCGACTGCAATCCTGGCTGGGAACCGGCGCGCGGCTATGGGCTCTGTGGCAGTTGGGCCGCCGGTTCTGGCGCAAAAGCTGATCAGGCCTGGACGTTCACATTCGCGCCGGCGTCCGCATCGACGTGGACCTGGACGTCCATTTCTCCGTTCTCCGAGATTTCCCCCGTCTCCAGCATCTTGTCGATGGAGGCCATGTCCTTCTCCATCTCCTTCATCATCTTCCTGAATTCCTGATCCGCCTGCAGCTGTCGCGTCTGCTGCTTGAGCCAATTTTGCAGCTGCTTCAGCTTCATCACGATGTCCTGGATCGTTCGATCTCCAGCCACCGGATTGCCGCCGGACAACGGATTACCCCCGCCCGTGCGCGGCGTGGCGCCATCGTCGCGCGCGGCAGCTGCACTCTTGTCGCCATTGGCGGCGGCCGCGTCGCCACGCGCGCCGGCGGCGGCAAGCGCTCCTTCTTCCCCGCCTTTGGCCTGCTGCGGCTCATCCTCGGCCGCGGCGGCCTGGGCCTGAGCTTGGGCGGCCGCGCCGGAGGCGTCTCCGCCGCCGTCACTGGCAGCGGGCGCGGCGTCACCCGCCGCCGCAGCGCTCGCGGCAGCCGCCGCATCGCCGCCCATGCCCACCGACATCATGGAATCGGCGGCATTCTGGGTCATGCTGGCCACCAATTGCTTCAGCTCTTTGACCGCGCGCGCCAGCTCCGCCGCCAGCGCTTTCAGGCTGGCCTTGTCGCGCCCCGCCATCTGCACCATCTGCAGCAGCATGTCCACCTTCTTCTTCAGCAGCGTCTTCTGCATATCGTCCACTTCGGGCGAACGCTTGGGCAGCGGTTTCAACGCCACCTTCAACTGCCGCATATAATTGCCCAGGGTTTGCTGCAGCGAGGACTGCAAGGCTTGCTTGGCCTGCAGGCTGTCATCCGCCTTGGGCTTGGCGCTGGCGACGGCTGCCACCGCGGCCTGGCTAGGATCCGTGGCGGCGGAACTGGCCGACGCGGAGGAGGGCCGCCGGTACAACTCGGCGGCATAATTTGGCGAGAAGGGCTTGATCACGGACATATAAGGTATTTCTTATGGGTATCCGTATTTATCGGCCATAATCGGCCTTTCTTTACGCTAAAATCGACATCATGCAAGATATGCCCGCTCCCACTCTTTTTTGCGCAGAACCCCCGACGTGATGCTAGCTTCTCCTCCGCTCCCCCCCGCCGCCATCGGCTGGCTGCAGGATATCGGCGTGACGGACGCCGACGGCCTGCGTCGACGCGGCGTCGTGCTCGCCTTCCTGCAATTGAAAAGCCGCGGCCACACCGCCACCCGCAAGCTGTTGTTCGCGCTGGAGGCCGCCTGCCGCGGCATACACTGGAACCAGCTCAGCGCCGATGACAAGGCACGGCTGCTGCAAGAACTGGCGGAACACCCCCCGGTCATCGCTCCGCCGCCGGACGCCGATATCGCCCGCTATCTGGCCCAGGCGCTGGACCTGGCCGCGTTGGCCGCGGCGGCGGATGAAATCCCCGTGGGCGCCGTCGTGGTTCGCAACGGTGAAATCATAGGTCGCGGCTACAATCAACCTATAAGCCGACGCGACCCCAGCGCCCACGCCGAAATCCTGGCCTTGCGCGACGCCGCCGCCACATTGGGCAATTACCGCCTGGACGGCTGCGATCTGTACGTCACGCTGGAGCCCTGCCTGATGTGCAGCGGCGCCATCATGCATGCCCGCATCGCCCGGGTGATCTATGGCGCGGCCGACGCCAAGACCGGCGCGGCGGGCAGCGTGTTGGACGCGTTCGCCAATAGTCGGCTCAACCATCACGCCGCGGTATTCGGCGGCAGGATGGCGGACGACTGCGCGCAACCCTTGACGGCTTTCTTCCAACAACGCCGCCAGAAAGGCTGATGCCATGCCGCGCCTTTTACTCGCGCTATGCTTGTTGAGCGCCGCAGCCGGCGCTGCCGCCGACGACGACCAGGTCCTGCCGCAGGTTGACCCCATCGCCGTGGCCGCCTTCGCCGCCGGGCAGCAAGCGGCCGCGCCCTTGCTGGAGACGCACCCCAATGCGCACCGCTACGGCGCGCCATGGATTCTGGTGGGCGTGAAGAGCCAGACCTTGAAGCTTTACGACGGCTGGGGCCGCCTGCAGCGTGAATACATCGTGTCCACCGCCCGCAAGGGCGTGGGCGAACTCAGCGGCAGCTATCAAACGCCGCGCGGCTGGCACCGGGTTTGCGAGCGCATCGGCGCCGGCGTGGAAGCCGACACCATTATTTTTCGCCGCAAGGTCACCCCCTGGAAATACACGCCGGAACTGCATGCCCAGTATCCGAACAAGGACTGGATCCTCACCCGCATCCTGTGGCTGTGCGGCGAAGAGCCGGGCAAGAACCAAGGCGGCGAGGTTGACAGTTATAATCGAGCCATTTATATCCATGGCGCCGGGGAACACGTGCCCTGGGGCAGCCCCAGCTCCCTCGGCTGCGTGCGGATGAAGAATCCGGACGTGATCGAATTGTTTGACGCCACCGACAATGGCATTGATGTCCTGATTGATGAGAACGCCTGATGCACTCCGCACTGAACCTGACCACGCCCGCGCTGTTGTTTCCCGCCATTTCCCTGCTGCTGCTGGCCTATACCAACCGCTTTCTCGGCCTTGCCAGCATCATCCGCAATCTGTACGAGGAATACCGCGATAGCCAGGACCCCAAGATCCTGCGCCAGATCGGCAATCTGCGCACCCGCATCACCCTGATCAAATGGATGCAGTGCTTGGGCATCGCCAGCCTGTTTCTGTGCACGGTGGCGATGTTTCAGGTTTATACCGGCTGGCAAGCCTGGGGAGAGCTGACCTTCGGCATCAGCCTGCTGTGCATGATCTGCTCGCTGGCGGTTTCGCTGATCGAACTGCTGCGCTCTTCGGACGCGCTCAACATCCTGCTGTCCGATCTACAGGCGGAATACGACAAGCGGCGCTAACAGCCGATTCAATGTCCGCTGCGCGTCAGCGATGCCGTGAAAGAGCCCTAATGCTAGGGGCGCTGCGCCACCAGCAGGCTCAACGGCATGCTGACGCGGCGCGCCAGTCCGCTATCGCCCCAGGCGCGGGCGATGCGGCCGGATGCGTCGTCCAGCACATGCTCGCCCAAGGTCTGCTTGCACAATTTGCTGGCGGACAGGGTGTTGAGAAAGCCCAGGAACTGCTCCAACGTCCAATCGCAGTCTATCGCCAATTCCGGCGTGTCCAGTAGCGGCAAGGGACAGCCGGCGGTCGTATAGCCGTCCCACAGGATTTGGCAGCGACTGGACCAGAACGGCTCGACGATGGAAGTCAGAATCGCCGCGGCCCGATCCACCTCCGGCGACACCCGATACAGATGATAGCCCCAGGCGGCGAAAACGCCCCCGGGCTTGAGCACCCGGGCCACCTCCGGCCAGAACGACGGAAAATGGAACCAGTGCAGCGCTTGCGACACGGTGATCAGATCGAAGCTCGCATCGTCGAATGGCGTGACCTCGGCCGGGCATTCGCGGTAATACACTTGATTATGCGCTTCGGCCTGGCCTAATTGCGCCGAGCTGATATCGGTGGCGTCCACGCGCGCGAAACCGTCTCCCAATCGCACCGCCGTTTGACCATTGCCGGTTGCGCAATCCCACGCCCGCTCATGCGCGGCGCACAAGGGCAGCAGCCACTGATACAGCGCTTCGGGATAGGCCGGCCGAAACCGGGCGTACAGGTCGGAATACAGGCTGAAAGTGGCGACGGAATTGGATAGCATATTCGCTCTCTACAATTGCTGTAGCTTTCAATTAGATGACAGTCGGCACTGCCATGTCCATTCGTCATAACAGACGTTCACAATATATTTCAGCCGGCCCGTATTCTCAAGCCGTCCGTTAGCGTCCGTGCGCAATACGGCCGCCAGAAAATGCTTATATCATATCAAGAGAGCGGTAACCAGTCCGCGAACGCTAGTGAATGCGAAGACAGTGGAGGATGCGAGGCAAGCGGGAATGGAAAATATCTGGAATAAGAATTAAGACACCATGCAAAAAGCCCGCTTTAGCGGGCTTTTTGACTTTGCCAGGAGAGGGTGGTGCCGGTAAGAGGCCACGAACCGATATATTGCAAAACATTGCAAACCCGATTAAACCGAATAAATCCTTAGCCTTTGGGCTTATCAACCTGCCCAACCCCATCTTGATCCGTGGCGTAATCTTGCTTATTGGCGTAAATTCTAGCTAACAATTACGCCAAGGTTTACGCCACGATGGCCACATATAGAAAACGGGGGGATGCATGGCGCGCGGAGGTAACCAAGCGCGGCGTGCGGCGGTCTGCCACTTTCGACACCAAGGCGCAGGCAGTGGCCTGGGCAACTCAGCTAGAAGCGGAGATATTGGGCGGCAAAATCCATGCCGTCAAGATGACGCGCACGCTTGCCGACGCAATGGAGAAGTATCGCGACGAGGTAACACCGAGCAAAGGCGGCGCCAGGTGGGAGAAGATCCGCCTCGACAAGTTCATCCAGGAACTGGATTTTATCGGCGTTCTGGTGGACCGTATAACAAGCGATAGGATTGGAGAGTGGCGCGATTCGCGCTTGAAGGAAGTCTCGCCCAGTACCGTCAATCGAGAGATGAACTTGCTGTCGGCCGTGTTTGAGGAGTGCAGAAGGGAATGGAAGTGGTGTTCGGTCAATCCAATGCACGGCGTCCGCCGGCCGCAGGAGCCGCCGCCGCGGGAGCAGCGCGTCACCGATGAGATGGTCGACGCTCTTGTCGACACCATGGGATACGTCCGATGGGAAAAACCTGAGAATAAAATACAGCGCGTGGCCATGGCCATGCTGTTTGCTATAGAGACCGGCATGCGCGCCGGCGAGATAGTAGGACTGACGGCGGATCGGGTTTTCTTGGAAAGACGGTATGTGCGGCTGGTAGAGACCAAGAACGGCGACGCTCGAAACGTGCCGCTCTCGACTGATGCAGCCCAGATTCTTGGGCTGCTAATGCCGGAGGAAGGGAAGAAGACGGAGGAGCCGGTGTTCGGCCTGACGAGCGCGATACTGGACGCGCTGTTTCGGAAGTACCGCGATAAGGCCAAGGTAGGATGCCCGGCGCTGGAGACGGTGCGTTTTCACGATACCCGGCATGAAGCGGTGTCGCGCCTTGCCCGTAAGCTCGACGTGCTCGACCTGGCCCGCATGATCGGGCACCGTGATATTCGCAGCCTGATGATCTACTACAACGAGCACGCATCTGATATTGCTGCGCGCCTGGACTAAGCCGACTTGCGTCGGCGGCCGGCTGGGCGAGCCGCCGGCAGGGTGCCACGGTTTTTCCGGACCCATTCAATAACCTCATCCGCGAACCAACGCTTTTGCCCGCTCTTTGCTCCGGTGGCCAGAATCGCATTAGGGAACCCGGGGCGCGCGACGACAGACTGCTTGATCGTGAATACGGACAGGTCCAGCCACTCGGCGATATCGTCCGCAGACCAAATGGCAGGAGCGTTGCCCTTTTCGAGCGAGATCACCAGTGCGTCGATGCGCTGTTCTAGGCGCTGCAATACTTCGTTTTCCATAGCAATTCCTTGTCTATATAAATGATGAAGGGCCGCCCTCTGGCAGCCCTCAAAACACAATCTCCGGATCGGCCCACCGGCCGCCCCACTCCGCCGTTTTGTCCGGCAGCCACTCGCTACGTGTGCAGCTCGTCCCCTGCGTTGGCTCAGGCCGCTCCGGGCCAAGGTAGATCACCGCGCCGGCTTGACGCTGGATGTAGCGGTAGATGGGTGGCGCCGGCAGCGCGGTTGTCACTTCGCCCCCGGAGGATGCCGCGGGCACGGCCAGCGAAGCGAGCCGTCACCCGATGGGCAGGTGCAGCGCGGTGGCTGCATCGCGGCGTCGATGGCCGCGCGCGGGTCTTCGAATTGCTTCTTGACGATTGGGCCGGTTTTAAAATTGACCAGCCAACACAGCGGCGGCATCTTTGGTAGATCGGGCATGATGAATGCCTCCACAAACAGCCCGTTTTCGATCATGTAATCTAGCCTTGCCGAATCTCGCTCAAGTTCGGCGTAACGCTCGTATGCCTTGACGCGCTCTAACGGCATGTCAGGTCGCTCAATCAGGATGCGGGCGCGCTGCACTTGGTTATCGTGGTTGGCCATCCAGTGGTCGCGCTCGCGCTCCAGCTCGGCGATGCGGTCGAGAAGCGCCAGGACCATGGCTGGGTTTGCTGCTGCGATGTAAGCCATGTTCGCCGGCGAGGCCGCGCCGTTGGCCACGACGTCACCATCTATGCGCCCGCGGCTTGCGGCGGCTGTGCCCACGCGCCGCCATCCGTTGCTGGTCTGGTTTGCCCACGGCCCGGGCGTCGCCGCGCGCGCCAGGCTGGTCAGCTCTGCCAGTTGTTCCTTGGTGATCATTGCTATCCTTTCTCGTCAGCCCGCGTTAATCGCGCCGCCGAATTCGCCTAAAACTTTCGCCGAAGCCTTCATCTCGTCCAGGATCAGCGCGGCGTGCCCGTGGTCAACGGCATAAATCCAGGTGACGAACTTACCGTCAGCAGTCCCGAACTCGACGCCAAACAGCTTCCACTGCACGCCATTGACCATGACTGCCGGCTGCAAGATAACTGGGTTCATGCCAGCACCTCCCCCACTTGGGCGGCCACTTCGAGCACTGCGCGCCGCATGGCCGCTGCCGCATCGTCTCCAATCTTGACCACGGCGCAGCAGTAGTAACCGTTGCAGGCCTTGATCTCCTTGTCCCCGTGCTGGGTGTCGATCTGCAGCTTTACCTGCAATCGCCGGCTCTGGCCGTCGCAGTTGTCGGGCTTCCACTCTTCGCGACCGGTTTCAGGGTCGTCGTAGTAGAAGCACTGGCCGCTACGAATCCACGTCAGACCGTCGATTTCCATGGCCTTGGCCGACAGTTCAAGCAGCCTCTTCAGTTCAGCGTCCATTGTTTCCATCCTCTCCGCTTCGGCTGGCCACTAGCGCCTGCTTCCACGCCGGCCAGGCGTCGATTGTTTCGCTTGCCGACCCAAGTTCTGCCATGAGCTGCTGAGCGTCCAGATCAACCAGCATGCCTTCTTTGCAGCTCGGACAGTAGTAGGTGCCCAGGCCCGGCGCGTCCGGGTCCGGGATGAAGTTGGCCGGCGGCTCGCCAACGAAGACGGTGCCGCCCCTGGTGTGGACGTGCGGGGCGTGGCCGTACTGCGGATAGCAGACGTCGCCCTCAAGTCCGGTGCAGTGCTCGCAGGCCATCACGCGCCCCTTTCATGCGGCAGGTAGATTGCCCGCGCCTTGCTGGGCGGCATCGGTGTTGGTTTTTCCATCCGCCCGGTGTCCAGCTTTGCGATGCCCAGCTCACGCCATGCTTCGCGGCTGTTGGGAACCGGGGCATGCTGGTCGCCGTCGTACAGCTTCTGCAGCGTGCCATTAGAGCGCCGAAAGTAAGGAGTGGTCAGCGCCATTGTTGCCGCGACATCCTTCGGGACTGCAATGCACGTTCCACCGGACGGCGTGCAAATGCTTCGCGCTTCTTGCTCGGTGTAAGCGCCGGCTTTGTGGGTGCAGATGGTGTAGCCTCTGCTGTCTGGCCTCCACCATGTGATGTGCTCATGATCTCTGATAGTGTGGCCGATGTGGGCAATGAGGTATTCGTTCATGCCTCGCCACCTTTCTCCAGCAGCATCAGCTCGCCCAGCACCAGGTAATCGCGCCAGCACCTGGGCTGTAGATCTGCGTTCGGCACCGGCTGGGCGCTGGCCATTTCGTCATTGGGGTCTGGGTCCACCCATTCGACGTAATGCCAGTCTGCGACATCCTGCAGAGTGGCCCACGCCGACTTGTCCCACCATTCAGAGCCCTCCGGGTCGGAATTAAACCCGCCGAAGCCCTTCGTTCCCTTGAGTACCCCGGCCGCGTGCCAGGTGCGGTCGGTCATGTCGTGCTCGGACGGGGCCCACGACCGGCGGGCATAGAGCGGGTGGATCTTGATCACCAGCGCGTGGGCTTTCGCGCACAGCTTCTTGAACTGGCGCGGGTTCATATTGGCGATCATGCAGCACCACCCTTCCGGACTTCGTCGACTGCTTTGGCGTGATCCTCCTGAATCATCTTTGCAGTCAGCGCCAGGGCCGTTGCCTGGCTGGCCGCTTCAAACAGGATTGTCTCGGCTTGCTGCTTCATATACCGGACTGCGAAGCGCATCGGATCGTCTGATGCCGCTTCAACCTGCTTTATATCGGCTATGGCGGCCACGAGGACGTCAGCGAGAGATTGATTACTCATGGCTTCCCCCTGTCGCCTCGGCCGCCAAGCGCGCGCCGGCCGCGCGGATTGCTGCGCCGATGTCGATGTTGCCGCCGGAGGCCTCGTACTCGCATTCGTCCCACTGCTGTGCGATCTGCTCGACGATTTGAGCTGTGTCGATGGCCGGCGCTTGCTGAACTATCAAGGAATCCTTGACGGTTGCCGGCTGCGCGGCGGCGAGCATGGCGGCGCTATATCGACGTGAGATCAACCTGGCGCAACGCTGTGCCGTTTCGATGCCGTGGGGCGTTTCGCCGATGCGAAACTTCAGAATGGTGTTGATCAGCCACGACTCATCCGGCCAACCATCCGGAACGGCCGGATAGTTGGGCGCCGGCTGGGCGCTGGTGGCTGCGGCCTCGGCGGTTGCGATGGCAGAGCGAACCTTGGCCACATACTCGGCCGGCAGAAGCGGCAGCATGTCGTCTGCCAGTATCGAGCGCGCTACATCGAGCAGCTGCTTTTCCAGTTCAGTCATTTGGGCGTCTCCTTGCCTGCCAGCTGATCGTGAACTTGCACGAGCACTTCCAGCGCGGCTTCGATAACCTTGCGGTTGTACTTGGCGTATATGCGGCCGGCGACAATGGGGCTGTTCAGCGACACGTACACCCGCCGGATCGCCTTCTGGCACTCCTCCGTTACCGGCGCGCTGGGCGGCGCCGCCTCAGCATTGGCCGCAGCCTCCAGCGCCTGGATGTGCTCGTCCGTCAGCTCGCCGGCGCGGTCTGCCGCGACAACAGCGCGCGCCGCGTCGATCAGGTTCGGT
>NZ_JAYSGF010000057.1:0-21240 GCF_041912965.1 Chromobacterium sp.
GTTGGCCGGAAACGATGGTGGCGCTGACCGCGTGGCGGAAGGCCAGATGCGGGAACGGGGTCCAGCCGCAATGGGCCAGCAGGGTGTCGCGGCAGACTGGGCGCGGCGCGGGCAGGCGCTGCACCAGCGTGAGATCGGCCCAATAGCCTTCGCGCAGATAGCCGCGTTCGGCGATGGCGAAGCGGGTGGCCACCGCGTGGCTGGTCTTGTCCACCAGTTGCGGCAGCGTCAGTTCGCCGTCGGCCACCAGTTCCAGCAGCGCCGGCAGCGCGTGCTGTACCAGCGGCAGGCCGGCCGGGGCCTGGGCGTAGGGCTGCTGTTTTTCCTCCCAGGCGTGCGGCGCGTGATCGGTGCCTATCAGATCGATGCGGCCGTCGCGCAGCGCCTGGCGCAGCGCGTCGCGGTCGGCGCGGCTTTTGATCGCCGGATTGCATTTGATCAGGTGGCCCAGGCGGGCGTAGTCGCCGTCGTCCAGCAGCAGGTGGTGGACGCAGGCTTCGGCGGTGATGCGCTTGCCGGCGACGGGGCCGGGCTGGAACAGCTCCAGTTCGCGCGCGCTGCTCAGGTGCAGCACGTGCAGCTGGCTGCCGTGGCGCCGCGCCAGCTCCACCGCCAGCCGGGTGGATTGGTAGCAGGCTTCGGCGTCGCGGATCAGCGGGTGCTGGTTCGGCGGGATGTCGTCGCCGAAGCGCAGCCGCCAGGCGGCTTCGCGTTCGCGGATGCGCGGCGTGTGTTCGCAGTGGGTGAGGATGGGCAGCGGGCAAGCGGCGAACAGCCGTTCCAGCGCGGCCGGGTCGTCCAGCAGCAGGTCGCCGGTGCTGGCGCCCATGAACACTTTGACACCGGCGGCGCGCTTGGGCGGCAGCGCGGCGATCAAGTCCAGATTGTGGCGGGTGGCGCCGAGGTGGAAGCCGTAATTGGCCACCGAGCCGGCGGCGGCGCGGCTTTCCTTGTCCGCCAGCGCGTCCAGGCAGGTGGTGGCCGGCCGGGTGTTGGGCATGTCCATGAAGCTGGTGACGCCGCCGGCCACCGCGGCGCGGGATTCGCTGGCGATGCTGCCCTTGTGCGGCGCACCGGGTTCGCGGAAGTGGACTTGGTCGTCGATCATGCCGGGCAGCAGCCATTGGCCGGCGGCGTCGATGTCGATGTCGCCGGGGCGGCCGGGCAGGCTGGCATCGATGCGGCGGATGCGGCCGTTGCCGACGCGCAGGTCGGCTTCCCACTCGCGGCCGTCGCTGACCAGGCGGGCGTTGCGGATCAGGATGTCGCTCATTCAGAACTCGTTTTGCAGCGCTTTGTAGCCGCGCACCAGTTCGCTGTTGGCGCGCAGCACGTCTTCGGAGAATTCGGCGGCGGACACGCTGGCCTTGGGCAGGCGTGCGGTGTCGCTGGCCGCGCCTATGCGTTCGGTGGAGGCCACGTAGCAGCCGGCCGGCAGTTCGCAGCCGTCCACCACCGCGTTGTGGCGCACCACGCAGCCGTCGCCGACGCGGCAGTTGAACAGCACGCTGTTGAAGCCGACGAAGACGCGTTCGCCCACGGTGCAGGGGCCGTGGATGATGGAGCGGTGGGCGATGGAGGTGTGCGCGCCTATGGCGACGGCGGCGCCGGCCTTGGAGTGGATGACCACGCCGTCCTGGATATTGGAGTGGGGGCCGATGACGATGGCCTCCATCTCGCCGTTGGCGTCCACTTCGTCGGCGCGGATCACCGCGTAGGGGCCGATGAAGACATGGTCGTGGACGATGATCTTGCCGCAGAGGATGGCGGTTTTGTCGACGTAGGCGGATTCGGCGATCACCGGCAGGTGGCCCGAAGGGTTCTTGCGTATCATGCGAGCCCCTCCGGGAGCTGACTTGCCGCCACCGCGTCGTGAGGGTGCAGGCTTTCCTGGTGGCGGACGTCGACCCGGCTCAGGCCGTGGCCGGCCAGCGCCGCCTGCAGCCGGCGCGCGGCGTCTTCCACATACATCAGATTGGCGCCGTTGAGCGCGGCGAAGGCTTGTTCGTCGGCGCGCTTGACCGCGGTTTGTACCGGGGTGGCCAGCGCTTGTTCGGCCAGGTCTATGCGCGCCGCCAGCTCCCAGCCGGCGTCGTCGGCGGGGATGTCGAAGCGCAGCCGCGCCTGGCTGCGCTGGCTGTGTGGGGTGGCCAGGGTGGCGTGTTCCAGCAGCCAGTCGTAAACAGCGTCCGGCGTGGCCGCGCAGGGTTGTTGGAGGAAGGCGTCGGCGATCAGCCGGCGCGCCAGCGCGGCGGAGCAGGGGCAGGTGGAGGAGTAGGCGATTTCCACTTCGGCCCACAGCCGGCAGCCGTCGCCGTCGAGTTCGGCGCCCAGCGCGGCCGGGTAGGCTTTCCAGCCGGACAGGCCCGGCGTGGCCAGCGCCGGGCGTTGGCACAGCAGTTCAAAGCGGAATTCGGCGCGGGCGGCGTCGCTGCCGCAGTCGGCGTGGCTGTCCGCCATCGCCCGCAGCAGCCGGCCGAGGGCGTCCGGGCTCAGCGGCGCGGCGCCGGCGTGAGGCTGCAGCAGCCGGTAGAGCCGGGACATGTGTATGCCCTTGATCGCCGGCCGGGGCAGGTTGACTTGCACGCTGGCGCGGGCGGCGACGCAGCCGAGGGCGGCGTCCGCCAGCCGCAGCGGCAGCGCGATGCCGTCCATGCCCACCCAGCTCAAGGGCAGCAGCGCGGCGGCGGCGCCGCTGCGCGCGATATCGGGAAGCGGGGCGTTCATGCGGCGTCCTCGCCAAGGGTTTCCAGCGGCGGGAACGGGTCCGGCAGCAGCGCCCAGGCGGCCGGGCCGGCGGCCATTTCGGCCTCGTCCAGCAGGCAGGCGTCCAGTTGCCGGCGCAGTTCGGCTTCGTTCATGGCGATGCCGATCAGCACCAGTTCCTGGCGCGCGTCGCCGATGCCGTCCAGCCAGTGGCTTTCGATCTGGCGCAGGCTGTCTTCGTCCTGCGGCCAGTGTTCGCGCGGGGTGGCGGCCCACCATTGGCCGGCCAGCTCGTGGCGGCACACCGCGCCGGCCTGCGACCACAGCTGGGCGTGGGCCGGGCGGCTGGCCAGCCAAAAATAGCCCTTGGAGCGCAGCACGCCCGGCCATTCCCGCTGCGCCAGTTCAAAGAAGCGCTGCGGATGGAAGGGGCGGCGCGCGCGGTAGACGAAGCTGGCGATGCCGTATTCCTCGGTTTCCGGCGTGTGCTCACCGCGCAGCTCGCCGAGCCAGCCGGGGGCGTCGGCGGCGGCGTCGAAGTCGAACAGGCCGGTGTCGAGCACCGCGTCCAGCGGCACTTGGCCGAAGCGGGCTTCGACGATGCGGGCGCGCGGATTGAGTTGGCGCAGGATGCCGGCCAGCCGCTCCTTGTCCGCGGAATCGATCAGATCGGTCTTGTTGAGCACGATCACGTCGCAGAACTCCACTTGTTCGATCAATAGGTCCGCCACCGTGCGTTCATCGGCCTCGCCCAGGGATTCGCCGCGTTGCCGCAGCTGATCGCGCGAGGCGTAGTCACGCAGGAAGTGACAGGCGTCCACCACGGTGACCATGGTGTCCAGCCGCGCGGAGTCGGCCAGGCTGCGGCCCTGCTCGTCGGCGAAGGTGAAGGTTTCCGCCACCGGCATTGGTTCGGCGATGCCGGTGGATTCGATCACCAACTGGTCGAAACGGCCTTCATGCGCCAGCCGCGACACTTCCAGCAGCAGGTCTTCGCGCAGGGTGCAGCAGATGCAGCCATTGCTCATTTCCACCAGTTTTTCCTCGGTGCGCGATAGCGCGGCGCCGCCGTCGCGCACCAGGGCGGCGTCGATATTGACCTCGCTCATATCGTTGACGATCACCGCCACGCGGCGGCCTTCGCGGTTGTTGAGGATGTGGTTGAGCAAGGTGGTCTTGCCGGCGCCGAGGAAGCCGGACAGCACGGTGACCGGCAGTCTGGCGTCGGCGGGGGAGGCGGAGCTTGTCATCGCGAGGGGTCCAATTGAGTGATTGCGCTATGGGGAAGACAGCCGGCCCGGCCGTCGTTTTTGTTATGTTATAACATTTTATTTTTCCGCGACAAGCGCCGGATGCGCGGGACTAGTTCTTTCTGGCTAGTCCTTCTCGCCAAAGTACTAACCGTGACTAGTGCCAATGCGCCGCCACGCGCCAACCTTCGGCGAATGTCGATGCTTGTCGCTAGGTTCTAAGCTTGCAATCAAGTGAAAAGGTCCGTTTCCCCCGGTGGCTGGAGCCACCGATCCGCGCGGCGCGGACCCCGATATTTGGAGGCAAGATGAGTCACTTTCTCGACCGTTTGAATTTCCTGGGCAAGACCCGCTCCACCTTTGCCAATGGTCATGGCGCCGTCGTCAACGAGGATCGCGGTTGGGAAAACGCCTACCGCCAACGCTGGCAGCACGACAAGGTGGTGCGTTCCACCCATGGCGTGAACTGCACCGGCTCCTGTAGCTGGAAGGTGTATGTGAAGAACGGCCTGATCACCTGGGAAACCCAGCAGACCGATTACCCGCGCACCCGGCCGGACCTGCCCAATCACGAACCGCGCGGCTGCCCGCGCGGCGCGTCCTACAGCTGGTACGTCTACTCCGCCCAGCGCGTCAAATACCCGATGATCCGCGGCCGGCTGGCCAAATTGTGGCGCGAGGCGCGCCAGACCCTGAGCCCGGTGGAAGCCTGGGAGCAGATCAGCCAGACGCCGGAATTGGCCAAGCAGTACAAGTCCAAGCGCGGCCAGGGCGGTTTCGTGCGCGCCAGCTGGGAAGAGGCCAATGAGATCGTGGCCGCCGCCAACGCCTTCACCATCAAGAAGTTCGGCCCGGACCGCGTGGTGGGCTTCTCGCCGATTCCGGCGATGTCCATGGTGTCCTACGCCGCCGGCAGCCGCTACCTCAGCCTGATCGGTGGCGTGCCGCTGTCCTTCTACGACTGGTATTGCGACTTGCCGCCGGCCAGCCCGCAGACTTGGGGCGAACAGACCGACGTGGCCGAGTCCGCCGACTGGTACAACTCCACCTATCTGATGGTGTGGGGCTCCAATGTGCCGATGACCCGCACCCCGGACGCCCACTTCTACACCGAGGTGCGCTACAAGGGCACCAAGACGGTGGCGGTGTCCAGCGACTTTGGCGAAATGGCCAAGTTCGGCGACATCTGGATGGCGCCCAAGCAGGGCACCGACGCCGCGCTGGCGATGGCGATGGGCCATGTGATCTTCAAGGAATTCCACCTCGATAATCCATCCGGCTACTTCACCGACTACATCCGCCGCTATACCGACATGCCGATGCTGGTGGCGCTGAAGCAAGACGGCGAGCGTTACATTCCGGACTACTTCCTGCGCGCCTCCCATCTGGCAGACAGCCTGGGCGAAGACAACAATCCGGACTGGAAAACCCTGCTGATCGACGAGGCCAGCGGCGACATCGTCGCGCCCAACGGTTCCATCGGCTTCCGCTGGGGCCAGGCCGAGGGCAAGACCGGCAAGTGGAACCTGGAGCAGAAGGACGGCGCCAGCGGCCGTGAAGTGTCCGGCAAGCTGTCGCTGATCAAAGAAAGCGACGCGGTGGTGGGCGTTGGCTTCCCTTACTTCGGCGCCGAGCACGATGAACTGCTGACCCGCAATGTGCCGGCCAAGCGCATCCGCCTGGCCGACGGCAGCGAAACCCTGGTGGCCACGGTATTCGACCTGATGGCGGCCAACTACGGCATAGACCGCGGCCTGGGCGGCGGCAATGTCGCCGTCGACTACATGGACGACGTGCCCTATACCCCGGCCTGGCAGCAAAAGCACACCGGCGTGAAGCCGGAACTGGTGATCCAGGTGGCGCGCGAGTTCGCGCAGAACGCGGACCAGACCCAAGGCAAGTCCATGGTCATCGTCGGCGCGGCGCTGAACCACTGGTACCACATGGACATGACCTACCGCGGCATCATCAATATGCTGATGCTGTGCGGCTGTATCGGTCAGTCCGGCGGCGGCTGGTGCCACTACGTGGGCCAGGAAAAACTGCGCCCGCAAACCGGCTGGGCGCCGCTGGCCTTCGCCGGCGACTGGAACCGCCCGGCGCGGCAGATGAACGGCACCAGCTTCTTCTATGCGCATACCAGCCAGTGGCGGCATGAAAAACTGGGCGTGGGCGAAATCCTGGCGCCCACCGCCGACGGCCGCATGGCCGGCATGGCGCTGATCGACTACAACGCCAAGGCCGAGCGCATGGGCTGGCTGCCGTCCGCGCCGCAGCTGTCCGCCAACCCGCTGGAGGTGACCCGCGCCGCGGCCGCCGCCGGCCAGGACGCCGCCGCCTACGTGGTGGACGGCCTCAAGTCCGGCAAGCTGGACCTGGCCTGCAACGACCCGGACAACCCGCAGAACTTCCCGCGCAATATGTTCGTGTGGCGTTCCAACATCCTGGGCAGCTCCGGCAAGGGCCACGAATACTTCCTCAAATACCTGTTGGGCACCCAGAACGCGGTGCTGAATTCGGAAGACGATTGCATCAAGCCGACCGAAATCACCGTGCGCCCGGCGGCGGAAGGCAAGCTGGACCTGCTGGTGGTGCTGGACTTCCGCATGTCCACCACCTGCTTGTACGGCGATATCGTGCTGCCCACCGCCACCTGGTACGAGAAGGACGACCTCAACACCTCGGACATGCACCCCTTCATCCACCCGCTGTCCGAAGCGGTGCAGCCCTTGTGGCAGTCGCGCACCGACTGGGAGATCTACAAGGGCTTCGCCAAGAAGCTGTCCGAGATCGGCAAGGACTACCTGGGCGTGCAAAAGGACTTGGTGCTGACCCCGCTGATGCACGACACCCCGGAAGAACTGGGCCAGCCCTTCGATCCCAAGGACTGGAAAAAAGGCGAGTGCGAGCCGGTGCCGGGCAAGACCATGCCCAAGATGACGGTGGTGGAGCGCGACTACGGCGCGATCTACGACAAGTTCACCACCATCGGCCCCTTGCTGGAAAAAGCCGGCAACGGCGGCAAGGGCATCAACTGGAAAACCGGCCATGAAGTGGACATCCTGCGCGGCCTGAACCAGGTGGCGAGCCAGGGTGCCGGCAAGGGCCAGCCCAAGCTGGAAACCGCTATCGACGCCGCCGAGATGATTCTGACGCTGGCGCCGGAAACCAACGGCCACGTGGCGGTGAAGGCCTGGGACGCGCTGTCCAAGATCACCGGCCGCGACCACACCCATCTGGCCAAGCCGCGCGAGCATGACAGCATCCGCTTCCGCGACGTGCAGGCGCAGCCGCGCAAGATCATTTCCTCGCCCACCTGGTCCGGCCTGGAAAGCGAAGAAGTCAGCTACAACGCCGGCTACACCAATGTGCACGAGCTGATCCCTTGGAGAACCATCACCGGCCGTCAGCAGTTCTACCAGGATCACCAATGGATGCGCGCCTTCGGCGAAGGCCTGTGCGTGTACAAGCCGGCGGTGGATCTGAAAACCACCCAGGCGGTGCTGGGCAAGCGCGGCAACGGCAATCACGAGCTGGTGCTGAACTTCCTGACCCCGCACCAGAAGTGGGGCATCCACAGCACCTATTCCGACAATCTGCGCATGCTGACCCTGAGCCGTGGCGGCCCGCACGTGTGGCTGTCCGAGGATGACGCCAAGAAGGCCGGCATCGTGGACAACGACTGGATCGAGGTGTTCAACGTCAATGGCACGCTGACCGCCCGCGCGGTGGTATCGCAGCGGGTGCCTCAGGGCATGACGCTGATGTACCACGCTCAGGAGAAGATCGTGAACGTGCCGGGCGCGGAAGTGTCCGGCAAGCGCGGCGGCATCCACAACTCGGTGACCCGCGCGGTGACCAAGCCCACCCACATGATTGGCGGTTACGCGCAACTGTCCTGGGGTTTCAATTACTACGGCACCGTGGGCGCCAACCGCGACGAATTCGTGGTGGTGCGCAAGATGAACAAGGTGGACTGGATGGATAGTCCGGCAGGAGATAAAGAATGAAAATCCGCGCTCAAATCGGCATGGTGCTGAACCTGGACAAGTGCATCGGCTGCCACACTTGTTCGGTCACCTGCAAGAACGTCTGGACCAGCCGCGACGGCGTCGAATACGCCTGGTTCAATAATGTGGAAACCAAGCCCGGCATCGGTTACCCCAAGGAATGGGAGAACCAGGAAAAATGGAAGGGCGGCTGGGTGCGCAAGCCCAACGGCAAGCTGGAGCCGCGTCAGGGCGGACGGCTGAAAATCCTGGGCAATATCTTCGCCAACCCCAATATGCCGGCGATAGACGATTACTACGAGCCGTTCACCTACGATTACGAACACCTGCAGAACGCGCCGGAAATGCAGACTCCGCCCACCGCGCGGCCGGTGTCGGTGCTGACCGGCAAGAAGATGGACAAGATCGAATGGGGTCCGAACTGGGAAGACGATCTGGGCGGCGAATTCTCCAAGCGCAGCAAGGACGCCTTGTTTGAAGGCATCCAGAAGGAAATGTACTCGGCCTTCGAGAACACCTTCATGATGTATCTGCCGCGCCTGTGCGAACACTGCCTGAACCCGGCCTGCGTCGCTTCCTGTCCGTCCGGCTCCATCTATAAGCGCGAAGACGACGGCATCGTGCTGATCGATCAGGACAAATGCCGCGGCTGGCGCATGTGCGTGTCCGGCTGCCCGTACAAGAAGATTTATTACAACTGGACCTCCGGCAAGGCCGAGAAGTGCACCTTCTGCTACCCGCGCATTGAGGGCGGCCAGCCGACGGTGTGCTCGGAAACCTGCGTCGGCCGCATCCGCTACCTGGGCGTGCTCTTGTACGACGCCGACAAGATAGACGAAGCCGCCGCGGTGGAAGACCCGAAGAGCCTGTACGAGGCGCAGCTGGGCGTGTTCCTGGACCCGAACGCGCCGGAGGTGATCGCCGAGGCGCAGAAGCAGGGCATTCCACAAAGCTGGATCGACGCCGCGCAGCGCTCCCCGGTCTACAAGATGGCGATGGAGTGGAAAGTGGCTTTCCCGCTGCACCCGGAATACCGGACCCTGCCGATGGTGTGGTACATCCCGCCGCTGTCGCCGATCCAGTCCGCGATGGAAAACGGCCTGATCGGCGAGAACGGCATCATTCCGGACGTCAAGGATTTGCGCATCCCCATCCAGTACCTGGCCAATCTGTTGACCGCGGGCAAGGAAGAGCCGGTGGTGAAGGCGCTGGAAACCATGGTGGCGATGCGGCGCTATATGCGCAAGAAGAGCGTGGAGAAGGTGTCGGACGCCGCCACTCTCAAGGGCACGCATCTGAACCCGGCCCAGGTGGAAGAGATGTACCAGGTGATGGCCATCGCCAATTACGAAGACCGCTTCGTGATTCCGTCCAGCCACAAGGAATTGGTGGAAAACACCTTCGAGGACAAGGCGTCCTGCGGCTTCACCTTCGGCAACGGCTGCTCCGGCGGCGAGTCCGAGGCCAGCCTGTTCGGCAAGAAGAAGGCGACCCCCATCGTGTTCCACGACATGCGGCGCGACCGCAAGTCCAATTCCGGTCAGTGAAGGAGAACGCCATGCGCATCTATCAGGCAATGTCGGCGCTACTGTGCTACCCGGAGCCGGAACTGCTCGCGGCGGCGGACGACATCCGCGCCGAAGTGGCGGCCGAGCCGCGCGTCGCCCGGCTGCTGGAACCGCTGCTGCTGTCGCTGGAGGGCGAGGATCTGATCACCTTGCAAGAACGCTATGTGCAGACCTTCGACCGCAATCCCAGCCACTCGCTGCACCTGTTCGAGCATATCCACGGCGAGGACCGCGCCCGCGGCCAGGCCATGGTGGACCTGCTGGCCGAGTACCAGGCCCAGGGTTTCGAGCCGGCTGCGAACGAGCTGCCGGACTACCTGCCGCTGTTCCTGGAGTTCCTGGGGCAGTGCCAGCCGGAGGAGGCCACCCGCCTGCTTTCCGACGCGGTGCATGTGATCGCCCACGTCGCCGCCAAGCTGGCCGACAGCCATTCCCACTACGCCGGCGTGTTGCAGGGGCTGGTGCTGCTGTCGCCGGTGGCGCCGGAAGCGCTGACCGTGCCGCCGGTGCGCGACATGGACGAGATGCTGGAGACCTTCGGCCCCGGCGCGGACGGCGTGGAGCCGCTGCTGAAGCCGGCGCGGCCGGCCATCGCCCCGGTGAATTTTTACCCGCAGCGGCCGCAGGGCTGAATCCCGCTGCCAGGAGAGCAACATGAACTATCTGCACCAATTCGTATTCGGCATCTATCCCTACATCGCGCTGGCGGTGTTCCTGCTGGGCAGCCTGATCCGCTTCGACCGCGAGCAGTACAGCTGGAAGAGCGAATCCTCGCAGCTGCTGTATCGCGGCCAGTTGCGGCTGGGCAACATCCTGTTCCACCTCGGCATCATCGGTCTGTTCTTCGGCCATCTGGTGGGCCTGCTGACCCCGCTGGCGGTCTGGGACGCGCTGGGCGTCAGCCACAGCTTCAAGCAAGTGTTCGCGATGACGGCCGGCGGCATCATGGGCGGCCTGTGCCTGATCGGCATCCTGATCCTGCTGCACCGTCGCTTTACCTGTGACCGGCTGGCGGCCAACACCACCTGGCGCGACAAGCTGGTGTTGCTGTGGATTCTGGCCACCTTGCTGCTGGGCCTCAGCACCATTGCGGTGTCGGCGCAGCATCTGGACGGCCACGAGATGGTGTTGCTGATGAGCTGGGCCCAGCACATCGTCACCCTGCGCGGCGACGCGGCCATCTTCATCGTCGAGGCCTCGCCGGTGTTCAAGGCGCACCTGTTCATGGGCATGAGCTTGTTCGTGATCTTCCCGTTCACCCGCCTGGTGCACGTGTGGAGCGGCTTCGGCGCGGTGAGCTATCTGGGCCGGGCCTGGCAGCTGGTGCGGCCGCGGGGCTGATCCCGCAGGATCGTTAAGGTTCGAATGAAAAATGGCGGAGCGCCTTGGGGTGCTCCGCCATTTTTCATGCCGTCCGGCTACATATAAATTCGAGAAGTTGTGTAGTACTAACAAGAGCGAACAATCCCTAACAATTCGATACAGCCGGCTGTCAACCAAACGGTTAATCTGGGCCATCTGTTCAAATTCGGGAGTTAGCCGCATGAAACGCGCACTTGTCATCATTTCGCTGAGCCTGGCCGGCCTGGCCTCCACCGCCCTGGCGGATACTTCCACCATCGTCGGCGGCGCGCTGGGCGGCGCGGCCGGCGCGGCGGTGGGCGAGGCGGTGGGCGGCCGCAACGGCGCCATCATCGGCGGCGCGGTGGGCGGCGCTTCCGGCGCGGCCATAGGCCACGACTACGGCAAGCCGGCGGCGTCGGAACGCCGCGACGACGACGGCCGCCGCTATCGCAAGCATCGTCACCACCGCCATCACCGCGACAAGGGCTATTTCTGCCCGCCGGGCCAGGCCAAGAAAGGCCGTTGCTGAGCCGCCGCGGCTGTCCAGCCGGCCATTGGCATTAAACCTATCGCAGTATTCAGCATGAACCGGGCTTGATCTATATTGATGGGTGTTGGTTTCCATTGTCATGGAAAATCAAGAGAAACAGTCGATAGAGATCGGAGCCCGCCATGCTGTCCAGGCTATCCCTCGCCAGCAAGCTGCTATTGCTGCTGCTGCCTTTTTCCGCCGCCCTGATCGGCCTCGCCTCGGTGCTGGCCGTTGATCGCTTCCAGACCCTGTCTGAGTTGCAACGCTCGGATCGCCTGATCCAGGTGGCGGCGCGTTCCAGCCAGTTGATCCATGATTTGCAGACCGAGCGCGGCCTTAGCAACGGCTTTCTCAGCGGCCACGCCGCCAGCCTGCCGCCGCCCTTGCAACAGGCGCGCGCGGTCAGCGACAAGGACCTGGCCGCCTTCCGCGACGAGGCGGCCAATCATGCCGCCAGCAGCCTGGCCGGCGATCTGTCCGCCCTGAGCGGACAGTTGGACGGCCTGGCGCCATTGCGCGCCGACGTGGAGAAACGCGCGACGCCGGCGGCCGAGGCTTTCACCGCCTATTCCGGCCGCATCGACGCCTTGATCGGCCTGATCGCCAAGCTGGCACAGGCCAATAGCGACGGCGATCTGCTGCGCAGCACCGCGGCCTTGCTGAGCCTGCAATGCGAGAAGGAGTTCGCCGGCCGCGAGCGCGGCTACGTCAACGGCGTGCTCAGCAGCGGCGCCTTCGACCAGAAAAGCTTCGGCCAGGCCGCGGGCCTGAACGCCAAGCAAGCCGCCTGCGCCGGCCAGCTGCGGCTGATGGCGGATGACGCCCTGCGCGGCCGCGTCGACGCGATGGAAGGCGGCGAGGAGGCCAGGGCGGTGCAGGCGCTGCGTGAGAAGCTGTTGAGCCAGCCGCTGGGCCAGCCGGCCGGCGTGACGCCGGAGCAATGGTTCCAGGCGGCGAGCAAGCGCATCGGCGCCTTGAAGACGCTGCAGGATCAATTGCTGGACGATCTGGCGCGCCAGGTCGCCGCCAAGGTGTCCCAGGCGCGCACCGATCTATGGGTGACGCTGGGCGGCTCCGCGCTGGTGATCCTGTTGTTGGGCGGCCTGGGCTTCGCCATCTACCGCGGCATCCATGGACCGGTGCGGCGGCTGGAACTGCTGATGACCTCGATGAGCCGGGATTTTGATCTGCGTCCGCGCGCCGGCATCCAGGGGCAGGACGAGATCGCGCGCATGGGCAAGGCCTTCGATCACCTGGTGGAAGCCTTCGCCAAGACGCTGAATCAGGTCAATGGCAATGCGCATTCCCTGGTGGACGCGGCCAATGCGATGCTGGGCATCTCTCACCGCGCGGCCAAGGCATCGGAGGCGCAAAGCCAGTCGGCGGCCGGCATCGCCGCCGCGGTGGAGGAGATGAGCGCGGGCATAGAGTCGGTCAGCGCCAATACCCGGCTGTCGCTGAACGTGGCGCAGCAGATGCAGAGCAGTGTCAGCGACGGCCGCGAACGCATGCGCAGCACCACCCAGGCGATGAACCAGACCTCATCGGTGCTGGGCGACGCCGGCGGCCGGATCGAGGCCCTGCAGCAGAAGTCCGAGGACATCCGCTCCATCATCACCGCCATCCGCGAAATCGCCGACCAGACCAATCTCTTGGCCTTGAACGCGGCGATCGAGGCCGCGCGCGCCGGGGAGATGGGCCGCGGCTTCGCGGTGGTGGCCGACGAAGTGCGCAAGCTGGCCGAACGCACCGGCAAGGAGACGCTGGACATCACGTCCTTGATCGAAGACATCCGCGGCGAGACTCAGACCGCCGCCCATCATATGCAGGAGGCGCGGCAGCGCATGGAGTCCGGCCTGGAACTGGTGGGCCAGACCGTGCACGATCTGGATGAAATCCACGACGAGGCCAGCGAGGCGGCCGCCAAGAGCCAGGGCACCGCGGCGGCGATGGCGCAGCAGACCGCGGCCAGCGGCGAGGTGGCCAACAATATCAGCGTGATCGCGTCCCTGGCCGAGGAAAACTCCGGCCTGGTGCAGGAGGTGGCGGACTTGTCCGACCGGCTCAACGCCTCCGCCGGTCAGTTGGTGGAGTTGGTGGATAAGTTCAAGCACGTCTAATAGCTGCGCTGGCCCACCCTGGTGAGCGCGGCTCCACCCGGCTCCCAGGCTTCAATTCAGCCGACTGGCCCCTAGTTACAAGTGACTAGGGGCCAGCGTGCTTTGGTTGGACTGCGAATTGTTGGTCTAGCTAGTAAAATGGAATCTGGAAATATCTCAGATTGGCGGCGACAGCCGGGCCACTTGGTTGCGACTAAGCGGTATCATTGGCTGCCATGGAGGAACTCATGCTTACCGACCGCTTCGGGCGCTCCATCGAATATCTGCGTCTGTCCGTGACCGACCGCTGCGACCTGCGTTGCAATTACTGCCTGCCCAAAGGCTTCAAAGGCTTCGAAGAACCGGCCAACTGGCTGACTTTCGACGAAATCGAACGCGTGGTGGCGGCTTTCGCGCGCCTGGGCACGCGGCGTTTGCGGCTGACCGGCGGCGAACCGCTGCTGCGCCGCAATCTGCCGGAACTGGCGGCGCGCCTGTCCGCGCTACCCGGCCTCAACGATCTGTCGCTGACCAGCAACGCCACCCAGCTGGCGCGCCACGCCCAGGCGCTGCGCGCCGCCGGGGTCAGCCGCGTCAATGTCAGCCTGGACTCCTTGCGCCGCGACTGCGTGCACGACATCACCGGCAGCGACAGCCTGCCGCGGGTGATGGAAGGCCTGATGGCGGCCAAGGACGCCGGCTTTTCTCCGATCAAGATCAATATGGTGGCGATGAAGGACGTCAACGACGCCGATATCGGCGCCATGGTCGCCTTCTGTATCGAGCATGGCTTCGTGCTGCGGCTGATCGAAGCCATGCCGATGGGCGATACCGGCCGCGCCGCCAACTACCTGGACCTGCAGCCGGTGCTGCGCCAGCTGCAAACCGAGTTCAAGCTGGTGGAACAGGCGGCCACGCTGGGCGGCGGCCCGGCCCGCTACTGGAAAACCCAGGACGGCGGCTTCTCGCTGGGCCTGATTACCCCCATTTCCCAACACTTCTGCGCCACCTGCAACCGGGTGCGGCTATCGGTGGACGGCACCTTGTACATGTGTCTGGGCCAGGAAGAAAGTTTCGAACTGCGCCCGCTACTGCGCGCCGGCATTTCCGACGCCGAGCTGGAAGCGGCGATCCGCGGGGCGATAGAACTGAAACCGGAGCGTCATGAATTCAGCGAAAAGCCGCAAAAGCTGGTGCGATTCATGTCGATGACCGGTGGCTAGGGCCGCGGCGATGCGGCTGAACGTCTCGCCGGTGTTGGGCGGCCCGCTGGGCCAGCGGCTCAGCGCCAAGATCGTGGGCGTGCTGGCGGCCTTTCTGGTGGTGGCGCTGGGTTCCATCGGCGCCACGCTGTGGCTGTCCTGGCAGCAGGAAGGCGGCGCGGCGGCGATCAACGACGCCGGCAGTCTGCGCATGCGGGTTACCCGCATGGCGCTGGATCTGCAGCTCAGCGGCCAGGACGGCGCGCGTGCGGACGCGCTGCGCCGCGACATGGCCAGTTATGAGCAGATCTTGCAACGGCTGCGCCGCGGCGATCCGGCGCGCCCGTTGCTGGTGCCGCGCGAGGCCGACATCCAGCAGGCGCTGGCCCAGGTGGAAGAGCAGTGGCGCGCGCAACTGAAACCGGTACTGCAGGACGCGTTGACGCGGCCCGCCGACAATACCGCGGAGGCCGCCCGTTTCGCCGAGCGCGTGGCGCTCTACGTGGCGGACATCAACACCTTCGTCAGCGGCATGGAGGCCTATAACGCGCGCAATACCGATTATCTGCGCCTGCTGCAGCTCTTGCTCGCCAGCATGGCGGTGGTCGGCACCGTCGCGCTGATCTATCTGATGCTGCTGATCGTGCTGCGGCCGCTGGACAAGCTGCACCAGGGCATACGCCGGCTGGCGGCCGGCGATTACAGCGTGCGGGTGCCGGTGGAGACCGACGACGAGTTCGGCCAGGTCAGCACCGGCTTCAATCTGATGGCCGAATGCCTGTCCGAATCGCTGGCCACGCTGGAAGAGCGGGTGCGCAGCAAGACCGCCAGCCTGCAGCAGAAAAACCAGGAATTGGCGCTGCTGTACGAAATCACCTCCTTCTGCAATCAGTCCCAGCCGCTGGAAGCCTTGTGCAAGGGTTTCCTTGCCCGGGTGATGCGCGCCTTCGACGCCGATGGCGGCGCGGTGCGCTTGACCGATCACGGCCAGGGACTGGTATTCGTGGTGGCCGACGACGGCCTGCCGGAAGCGCTGCTGCGCGAGGAACATTGCCTGAAGGTGGGCGACTGCCTGTGCGGCGAAGCCGCCGCCATGGCCGAGAGCCGGGTGGAGAATATGGGCGGCCGCGCGGACAAGCAATGCAGCCGCGAAGGCTTCCGCGTGGTCAGCGCCTTTCCGGTGGCGACGCAGAACCGCACCTTGGGCATTTTCAATCTGCACTTCCGCCAGGCGCGCATCCTGCCGCCGCAGCAGGTGCGGCAGCTGGAGATGCTGGGCCAGCATCTGGCGGTGGCGATCGAGAACCTGCGGCTGGCGGCCAAGGAGCGCGAACTGGCGGTGCTGGAGGAGCGCAACCTGGTGGCGCAGGGCCTGCACGACAGCATCGCCCAGGGCTTGTCCTTCCTGAATCTGCAAACCCAGATCATGCGCCAGGCGCTGGACAGCGGCGATCCTGGCCTGGTGGACGACACCCTGGCCTTGTTCGAGGCCGGCGTCCAGGAAAGCTACGACGATGTGCGCGAGCTGCTCAACAACTTCCGCTCCAAGCTGTCGGAAAGCCTGGGCCAGGCGGTGAGCAGCCTGCTGGACAAATTCCGCAAGCAGACCAAGCTGCGGGTGGAACTGCGCTCCACCGGCGCCGGCGCGCCATTGCGGCCGGAGCAGCAGTTGCAGATCCTGTTCATCCTACAAGAGGCGCTGTCCAATGTGCGCAAGCACGCCGAGGCCAGCCAGGTCACGGTCAGCCTCAGCGACGACGGCGAGGTGTTCGTGCTCAGCGTGCTGGACAACGGCGTCGGTTTCGACCTGGACACGGTGCGCAACAAGGGCGACGGCCATTTCGGCCTATCCATCATGCAGGAGCGCGCGCAACGCGCCGGCCTGCAGCTGGATATCGAATCCACGCCGGACGCCGGCACCATGGTCAGCCTGTTGCTGCCGCGCGCGCGGCGCCTGGCGGCCTGAGAACCTGTTCAAAGTCCGCTGCGTTTCTTGAGGCGTGGCATGGTGAGTAGCGCTGCGAGATGCTCATTACCCCTTGCCGCATTCCGCTTGCCCGGCGGCTCGGCCTGGTCGCGCGCCAGCTCGCCGGACTTGGAACAAGTCCAGAGAAACTGGCGCGCGGTGAGGACAACTCTCATACTGTCCATATCTGAATTTAAAAACCTCTGGACTTGAAGATGTCTGAACAGAGCATACGCATTCTGCTGGTGGACGATCACACCTTGTTCCGCAGTGGAATCAAGGCCTTATTGGCGCGCCAGGCCGGCTTCGACGTGGTCGGCGAGGCAGCGGACGGCGCCGAGGGCGTCAAGCTGGCCAGGCAGCTGGACCCGGACGTGGTGTTGCTGGACCTGAACATGCCGGGCATTTCCGGCGTGGAAGCGCTGACGCTGATGCTGCAGGATCAAGCCAAGCGGGCGGTGGTGATGCTGACCGTGTCCGAGGAGGCCGACGATCTGACCGCGGCCTTGAAGGCTGGCGCGCGAGGCTATCTATTGAAAAACATCGACGCCGACTTCCTGACCCAGGCGGTGGCGCGCGCCGCCGCCGGTGAATCGGTGATGAGCGATTCGATGACCGCCAAACTGATGGCCCAGTTCCGCCACGGCGCGGCGGCACCGGTGGAACCGGCGGAGCAGGAGCTGGACCGGCTGACCCCGCGCGAGCGTGAAATCCTCGGTTTCCTGGCCCAGGGCAAGAGCAATAAGGAAATCGCGCGCAGCCTGGATCTGGCGGAGAGCACGGTCAAGATCCATGTGCAGAACATTCTGAAGAAGCTCAGCCTCAGCAGCCGGGTGCAGGCGGCGGTGTTCGCGGTGGAGAACGGGGTGGGGCGCAGCGCGTGAGCGGCTGCGCGCGGCCCTGGCTCCCTGGAGTAAGAACAGCTTCTGAGAAGCTGTTTACGATCTGCTGCACTGCGTGGAGCCTTACACGATGAGTACGTCTTCAAAATGCTCATGTACCGTATGTACACTCCGCTTTTTCAGCCGTTTTCGCCTTGTCTCGCCCTTGCATGCGAGATCGTAAACAGGCTCTAAGCGGCGATGCGCTCAGCCCTCCACCAGCCGATAGCCGACTCCGGTCTCGGTCAGGATGTGGCGCGGCATCGCCGGATTGTCTTCCAGCTTCTGCCGCAGGTGGCCCATATAGACGCGCAGATACTGGTTGTGCTCCGAGAACGACGGTCCCCACACCGCCAGCAGCAGCTCGCGATGGGTGATCACCTTGCCGGCGTTGCGGATCAAGGTGGACAGCAGCCGGTATTCTATCGGCGTCAGGTGCACCGCCGTCTCCGCCTTGGCCACCTGGCGGTTGACCAGGTCCACCTTGATGTCGCCGAACTGGAACAGCTGCTGCGCGGCTGCGCTGCCGTGGGTGCGGCGGCGCAGCAGCACGCGGACGCGCGCCAAGCATTCGGCCACGCCGAAGGGCTTGGTCAGATAGTCGTCGGCGCCGGCGTCCAGCGCCGCCACTTTCTCGGTTTCCTGAGTGCGCGCGGACAAGACCAGGATGGGCAGGTCGGTCCATTCGCGCAGCTGCTTGATGGTGTCCTGGCCGTTCATGTCCGGCAGGCCCAGGTCCAGGATCACCAGATCCGGCTTGCGGGTGGCCACTTCGATCAGGCCTTGCTTGCCGGTTTCCGCCTCGTGGACGGTCAGGCCTTCTTCTTCCAGCGCCGCGCTCAGAAAGCGGCGTATCGGTTTTTCGTCTTCGATGACGACGATGCTGATCGGTGCGTCTTGCATGGTCATGGGTTTCTTTGGGGTTAGGGCGTTTCTTCCGTCGGCAGCGCCGGTGCGTGCCCGGCCGGCAGGCTGAAGCGGAATTCCGCGCCGTGCGGCGCGCGGTTGCGCGCGCTGATGCGGCCGCCGTGGATTTCCACGATGGAGCGGCAGATCGCCAGCCCCAGGCCCACGCCGGGGGTGCTGGATTCCGCCGCGCCGCGCGAGAATTTATCGAAGGCGCGCTGTTCCATATTGGGCGGCAGGCCGGGGCCGTCATCGCTGACCGATACCAGCACCTCGGCGTCTTCGCGCCAGGCCGCCAGCGTGATATGGCTGCCCGGCGGCGTGTATTTGCCGGCGTTTTCCAATAGGTTGACCAGCACCCGCTCCAGCAGCACAGCGTCGTATTCCAGCACCGGCAGGTCCGGCGCCAGCTCCAGCCTCAGTTCCCGGCCGCGCAGGCCGCGCTCGGCGGCGCGCAGCGCGCTGCCCACCACCTCGTCCAGCATCTGCCATTCCTTGTTCAGCTTGACGCCGGATTGCAGCCGCGCCATGTCCAGCAGATTGGTCACCAGCTTGTTCATGCGCAAGGCTTCGTCCTGGATGGCGGCGGCGATCTCGGCGCGCTGGCCGTCGTCCATGCTGGACGAGCACAGCCGCTCGGACAGGCCGGCCATGGTGGTCAGCGGCGTGCGCAAGTCATGGGACACCACCGACAGCACGCTGTTGCGCAGCCGTTCGGATTCCATCGCCACGATGGCGTCCTGCGCCACTTCCACGTAATGCACGCGCTCCAGCGCCAGTGCGATCTGGGCGGCGCAGGTTTCCAGCAAGCGCTGCTGTTCCGGCAGGAAGGCCTGGTCGGTGACCTCGGGCAAGAGCGCGATCACGCCGCGATTGCGCATCGGCGCGCGCAGCGGCACATAAAGCGCGGGGTTGGCGGGCAGGGTATTGGTGCCTAGGCCGGCCGGCTGCTGGTGGTCGTAAACCCATTGCGCGACGCCGACGTCGGCGTAGCCGTGCTCTTCTCCGGCCAGGCGCACCTCGTCGCCGCTATTGGGCAGGAACAGGCTGACTTTGGCGCTGAACAGCGGCTCCAGCCGGCCGACGGCGGTGTCGACGATCTGGGCGGCGGTCAGCGCGCCGGCCAGTTCGCGGCCCAGATCGTACAGCGCGCGGGTGCGGCGTTCGCGATAGGTGGAGATATTGGCTTCGAAGCGCAGGCGGGCGGTGAGCTGGCTGATGATGGCGGCCACCAGCAACATCACCACGAAGGTCATCAGGTATTGGGTGTCGGACACCGCGAACGACATATGCGGCGGCACGAAGAAGAAATCGAAGGAGGCCACCGACAGCAGTGAGGCCAGCATGCCGGGGCCGCGGCCGTAGCGCACCGACACCAGCACCACCACCAGCAGGTAGATCATGATGTCGTTGGCCAGCGCCACATGGGGAATCAGCAGGCCGGCCAGCGCCGTGGTCAGCAGGCAGGCGACGAAGGCGGCGAGGTAGCCGAAGCGCGAGCGCGGGTGTTCATGGTCTTCGAACAGCAGGCTGCCGCCGGTTTTGGCATCGGCGCTGGCGGCATCTTCCTGCTCGTGGGCCACCACGTACAGGTCGACATCGCTGGAACGGCGGCTCAGCTCGCTGGCCAGCGAGCGGCGCCACAGCCGCGACCAGCCGCCGCGCGCGGATTTGCCCAGCACCAGCTTGGACGCATTGCGGCTGCGGGCATAGGCCAGCAGCGTGGGCGCCAGTTCGCTGCCGCCCAGCACCGTGGTTTCCGCGCCCAGCTCCTGCGCCAGTTTCAGGCCCTTGAGCACGCGCGCGCGTTGCTCTTCGGACAGCTTGCGCTGCTGCGGCGTTTCCACGTAAACGGCGATCCAGTCAGCGTCCAGGCTGGCGGCCAGGCGTTTGGCGCTGCGGATCAGTTTATCGATGCCGGCGCTGGCGCCGACGCAGACCAGCAGCCGTTCGCGCGCGTGCCATACCGGGTTGATGGACTGATCGGCGCGGTAGGCGCGCATCTGCGCGTCGACGCGGTCGGCGGTGCGGCGCAGCGCCAGTTCGCGCAGCGCCAGCAGATTGCCCTTGCGGAAGAAATTTTTCACCGCGCGCTCGGCCTGCTGCGGCAGATAGACCTTGCCGGCGGCCAGCCGGCCCAGCAGTTCGTCCGGCGGCAGGTCCACCAGCGCCACTTCGTCGGCGCGGTCGAACACATGGTCGGGCAGGGTTTCGCGCACCACGATGCCGGTGATCTGGCCGACCACGTCGTTCAGGCTTTCCAGGTGCTGGACATTGAGCGAGGTGTAGACGTCGATGCCGGCGGCCAGCAGTTCTTCCACGTCCTGCCAACGCTTGGGATGGCGCGAGCCGGGCGCGTTGGAGTGGGCGAACTCGTCCATCAGGATCAGCTGCGGCCGGCGTTCCAGCGCCGCGTCCAGGTCGAACTCCGACAGCTCGTGGCCCTTGTAGGCGATCCGCCGCGGCGGCAGCACGTCCAGATCGGCCAGCTGCTCCTGCGTTTCCTTGCGGCCATGGGTTTCCACCACGCCCACCAGCACCGTCGCGCCATCCTGGCGCTTGGCGCGGGCCGCGGCCAGCATGGCGTAGGTTTTGCCGACGCCGGCGCAGGCGCCGAAGAAAATCTTCAACCGGCCGCGCTGGGCGTCCAGTTCTTCGCGTTTGAGCTCATCGAGCAGGGCGTCCGGATCGGGACGGGAATCGGTCATATGCGAGCTTTGTTTAGAACCTGTTTACGATCTGCTGCGCGTCGGCGGGATGGATAGAAATGGGCGTT
>NZ_JAYSGF010000058.1:0-20023 GCF_041912965.1 Chromobacterium sp.
CAGCGGATTGAAAATCCGCGTGTCCGTGGTTCGATTCCGCGACTGGCCACCAAATACCTGAAAAGCCGAACTCATCGAGTTCGGCTTTTTGCATTGCGTATTGGCTTGCCATTCAATATATAGTTAAATATAATATATATTGTTATGTTAAGGAGATGGACATGAGCCAGCATTACCCTGATTTGAGCGTGGAACTGAGCGCGGAGTTGAGCAAGCTGCGCAAGGAGATTCCGGAAACCCTGAAAGGCTTCGGCCAGATGAGCCGCGCCGCGCATGCCGACGGCGCCTTGTCGAACCAGACCAAGGAACTGATCGCGCTGGCGATAGGCATCGCCAACCGTTGCCACGGCTGTCTGGCCTTCCATGCCAAGGCGCTGGTGGAGTTGGGCTGCGGCCGCGCCGAATTCATGGAGATGCTGCAAGTGGCCATCTATATGGGCGGCGGTCCGTCGCTGATGACGGCGGCGGAAGCCTTGCAGGCCTATGAGCAGTTTGGCGGGGAAGCGGCGCCGGCGGCGTGATGGTGGGGCGGCGCATGGTTCTGATCAGTCCATGCGAGCGCCCGCTTTCAATATTGGGCAGTGCCTTGCGGTGGGCGTATACTGATGGCTTCTGTTGTCGCGGGAGTTTGATGGTGTACCACTTCATCGCATCCGATCTGGATGGCACCTTGCTTGACCCCAATCACGCGGTGGACCCGTTCACCGCCAGCACCTTGCAGGCGCTGCAAGCGCGCGGCGTGCGTTTCGCCATCGCCACCGGCCGCCACTATCTGGACGTGCAGGGCATCCGCCAGGCCTTGGGCATTCGCGCCCACCTGATCACCTCCAACGGCGCGCGGGTGCATGATCCCGACGACAAGCTGGTGCATCGCCAGGATATCGATCCCGCGCTGGTGCGCCGGCTGGCGCAGCCGGAGTTCGCCGCCGGCACGGTGCTGAACTTCTATCTGGACGATGGCTGGCTGATCGATCAACCCTGCCAGTACCTGCTCAATTTCCATGCCGATTCCGGACTGCGCTATCAAGTGGCCGATCTGGCCGGGCACAGCGGCGCTGGTGTCGGTAAAGTGCTTTATATCGGCGAACACGCGCATTTGCTGGAAGTCGAGCGCAAGCTGCACCAGGCCTTTGGCGATGAGCTTTACATCACCTTCTCGGCCGATGACTGCCTGGAAGTGATGGCGCCCGGCGTGTCCAAGGGCCACGCGCTGGAACTGGTGCTGTCGGACCTGGGCCTGGACAAGGCGCATTGCCTGGCTTTTGGCGACGGTCAGAACGATATCGAGTTGCTGCAGACCGCCGGCCATCCGCGGATGATGAGCAATGCCCAGCCGCGGCTGGCCGAGCAACTGCCACAAGTACCGCGCATAGGCAGCAATCGCGAAGCCGGCGTGGCGCGCCATCTGCGCGAGTTGTTCGAGTTGTAATCCGCCATCGCGCCGCCATCCGGCGGCGGCGCCTCTCCTCCGGTCACGGAGCCAATAACAAGCCGGGCGCAAGGATAGCTTGTCTTTGCCGCGCAGCCTCGCCGTGAGCGCTGCATGAGTTCAACACCATTGTGGCGCAAGCCATGGAGGCCGCATGAATTCATCCTGTCTTGATAACCGCGCCGCCGCGTCGCGGAGTCCCGGCTACCGAGCGGTAGCCGATTTGCTGGCCCAGGCCGGCATCGCCGTCAATGGCCGGCATGGCCACGACATCAAGGTGTTCCATCCCGATTTCTTCCGTCGCGTGCTGGCCCAGGGTTCTTTGGGCCTGGGGGAGAGCTATATGGACGGCTGGTGGGACTGCGAGCAGCTGGACGCATTCTTCCATCGGGTTTTGCGCGCCGGCCTGGAGCAAGCTCTGCCGTGCGGCGTCCGCGAGCTGCTGCACGCCTGCGGCGCGCGCTTGTTCAACTTGCAATCGCCAAGCCGGGCGCGCCGGGTCGGTCGGCGCCATTACGACCTGGGCAACGATTTGTTCCTGGCGATGCTGGACCCGCATATGCAGTATTCCTGCGGCTATTGGAAACAAGCTGCGACGCTGGAGGAGGCCCAGGAAGCCAAGCTGCGGCTGATCTGCGATAAATTGCGCCTGACAGCCGGCATGCATGTGCTGGACATCGGCTGCGGCTGGGGCGGCCTGGCCGCTTACGCTGCGCGCCATTACGGGGTTCAGGTGACCGGGGTGACGATTTCGGCGCAGCAGCTGGAACTGGCGCGGCGGCATTGCGAGGGGTTGGATGTGGACATCCGTCTGCAGGACTACCGCCAACTGCGATTGCAAGCGGATCGCATCGTGTCTGTCGGCATGTTCGAGCATGTCGGGCCGCGCAACTACGCTTCTTATTTCTCGATCGCGAGGAAAAACCTCAAGCCGGACGGGCTGTTCCTGCTGCATACGATAGGCTCGCTGCGTGCCGGTCTGCGTGTGGATCCCTGGATCAACCGCTATATTTTCCCCGGCGGCTGCCTGCCGTCGGCCAGCCAGATCGCCCGCGCCAGCGAGCCGGACTGGGTGATGGAGGACTGGCACAACTTCGGCGCCGATTATGATCTGACCCTGATGGCCTGGTTGCAGCGCTTCCGCCGGGCTTGGCCGCAGCTGTCCGCCGCTTACTCGGAACGCTTCCGGCGCATGTTCGAATACTATCTGTGCGCTTGCGCCGGCGCGTTTCGCGCCCGGGATCTGCAGCTGTGGCAGATACTGTTCAGCCGTGGCGGTGTGGCGGGAGGCGTGCGGGTCGCGCGCTAGGCAGCAAAAACGCCAGCGCGAGCGCTGGCGTTTGGCATGGCAGGAAAGGCTTGCGGCTGACTCAGCTTTGCAGTGCCTGAGCCAGGGCCGCGGCCTGATCGCCGACGATCAAATGCCAGACGCCGGGGGACACTTCCAGCATCGCCACCACGCCGGCGGCGCGCGCGGCATCCTGATTGAGCTGGGAGCCCGGCTTCAGTTCCACCCGCAAGCGGGTATGAGCGATGGCTTCCACCTTGGCCAGCTTGGCCGCGCCGCCCAAGACCTGGCGCAGCGCCGCCGCCTGGCCCTGGTCGGCTGCCGGCATCGGCGTCGCCGCCTGCGGCGCCGGGGCCGGCGCGCTGGCCGGTGCGTCGAGTTCGGCATCGGCGCCAGCACTGCGCAGATAGATTTCCATATCGGTCTTCAGGTTCTCCGACTGCGGGCCGAAGATGGCCTGGATGCCGTTGCCCACCACCACCACGCCGGACGCGCCCATGCTCTTGAGCTTGGCCTGATTCACCATGGCCGGCGTTTTCACCGCGATGCGCAGCCGGGTGATGCAGGCGTCCAGGCTGCTGATATTGGAGCGGCCGCCAAAGGCCAGCACCAGTTCACGCGCGCGCGCGTCCTCGCTCAGCTCCACGCTGGCTTCGGTGCTCTCGTCCTCGCGGCCCGGGGTTTTCAGGTTGAACTTGGCGATGACGAAGCGGAACACGCCATAGTAGATGCCCGCGTAGATCGGGCCGAGGATGAGCACGTACCAGGCATGCTTGGCCTTGTCGCCGAACAGGTTGAACATCAGGTAATCGATGCCGCCCTGGGAGAAGGTGAAGCCCATGTGCATGTCCAGGGTGTTGGCGATGAACTGCGCCGACGCGGCCAGGCAGGCATGGAGGAAGTACAGCACCGGCGCGACGAACAGGAAGGAGAATTCGATCGGTTCGGTGATGCCGGTCAAAAAGGAGGTCAGCGCGGCGGAAATCATGATGCCGCCCACCTTGACGCGGTTTTCCGGCTTGGCCGAATGCCAGATGGCGATGGCCGCGGCCGGCAGGCCGAACATCTTGAACAGGAAGGCGCCGGACAGGATGCCGGCGGTCGGGTCGCCGGCGAAGAAGCGGTTGATGTCGCCATGTATCACCTTGCCGCTGACCGGGTCGGGGAAGGCGCCGATTTCAAAGAAGAAGGGCACGTTCCAGATGTGGTGCAGGCCGAAGGGCAGCAGCAGGCGCTCGACGAAGCCGTAGACGGTGGCGGCGGTGCGCGGGTCGCTGACCGCGGCCCACTGCGAGAAGCTCTTGATGGCATTGCCTATCGGCGGCCAGATGAAGGACAGCGCCACGCCCAGCACGATGGCGCTGATGGCGGTGACGATGGGCACGAAGCGCTTGCCGGCGAAGAAGCCCAGGTATTCGGGCAGCTTGATCCGGTAATAGCGGTTGAACATATACGCCGCCAGGCCGCCGGCGAGAATGCCGCCGAACACGCCGGTTTGTATCGACGGCAGACCCATGATGGTGTCGGGCTTGACCCCCATCAGACCGGCCATCACCCCCAGGGTGACGGTGGTGACCAGGTGGCCGATCACCGCGGCGATCGCCGCCACGCCGTCGTTTTCGGTAAAGCCCAGCGCCACGCCCACGGCGAAGATCAGCGGCAGATTGCCGAAGATCACGTCGCCGGAGTTCTTCATCAGCGACAGGATGGCCAGCGCGACGCTGCTCTGGGTGTGGAAATCGGTGGCGCCTATGCCCAGCAGCAGGCCGGCTACCGGCAGCACGGCCACCGGCAGCATCAGCGCCTTGCCGATTTTTTGCAGAAATGCGAATGATTGACTAAACATGATGGTTTATTCCTTGCTCGATCGCGTAGGGAATAGCGGGCGGCCTTGCCGCCGCCCGGCAGTGCTCAGGGCCAGCGCCTGTTTATCTGGCCTGGGTGTTCAACAGCTCGCGCACCTCGGTCACGGTGGACAGGGCCAGCGCCTGTCGCGCCAGCGCCTGGCATTCGTCCGCGCTCCAGCGCGCCAGCGTGGCCTTGACCGCGGCCAGCGCCGGCGTGCTGACCGACAGCTCGCCGACGCCCATGCCCACCAGCAGCGGCGCGGCGCGCTCGTCGGAGGCGAGACCGCCGCAGATGCCCACCCATTTGCCGTGGGTGCGGGCGCCATCGCAAGTCATCGCGATCATCGCCAGCACTGCCGGGTGCAGCGCGTCGGCCTGCTTGGCTAACTGCGGATGGCCGCGATCCATCGCCAGCACGTACTGGGTCAGGTCATTGGTGCCGATGGAGAAGAAATCCACTTCCGGCGCGAAGCGCGCGGCCATGACCGCGGCGGACGGCACTTCCACCATGATGCCCACCTTGACGTCATGCTGGCCGCAGGCGGCCTGCTCTTCGGCCAGAATGGCCTTGGCGGCGCGCAATTCGTCCAGCGAGGCCACCATCGGGAACATGATGTGCAAGCGGGTCAGCGGCGCGGCCTGCAGGATGGCGCGCAACTGGGTGCGCAGCAGGTCCGGGCGCTCCAGGCTGACGCGGATGCCGCGCAGGCCAAGGAAGGGGTTGTCCTCCTTGGGCAGCGGCAGGTAGGACAGCGGTTTGTCGCCGCCCACGTCCAGGGTGCGCACCACCAACGGGCGCTCGGCGCCCAGCGCGCGGGCCACCGCGCAGTATTCTTCCGCCTGTTCCTGCTCGCTGGGCGCGGTGTCGCGGTTGTCGAACAGGAATTCGGAACGCAGCAGGCCCACGCCCTCGGCGCCCTTGGCCACCGCCTCGCGCGCGTCGGCGGCATTGCGGATATTGGCCACCACTTCGATGCGCACGCCGTCGCGGGTACGCGCTTCTTGTTGCGACATCGCCGCTTCGGCGGCGCGGCGCGCGGCGATGTCGGCGATTTCGGTTTCGGCCGCGGCCAGTTGCTCGGCGTTCGGCGCGATGCGCAGCGTGCCGCGGCTGCCGTCGATGATGACTTGCTCGCTATCCGGCAGCGCCAGCGCGGCCTGGGAAATGCCGCAGATCGCGGGAATGCCCAGCGAGCGCGCCAGGATGGCCACATGGCTGGTGGCGCCGCCGGTGCGGGTACAGAAGCCTAGCACCTTGTTGGGGTCCAGCGCGGCGGTGTCGGACGGGGTCAGATCCTCGGCGATCAGGATGGAGCCGGCCGGCACGTCCAGGCTGGCCTGCTTGACGCCGGCCAGCAAGGCCAGCACGCGGCGGCCCACGTCGCGGATATCGTTGGCGCGTTCGCGCAGCAAGGCGTTGTCCTGCGCTTCCAGGCGTGCGGAGTAGGAACTGAAGGCGGCGCGCCAGGCCCAGGCGGCGGATTTGCCGTCGGCCAGGCCGGCATAGGTTTGCGCCAGCAGGTCCGGGTCTTGCAGCAATTCCTGGTGCATGGACAGGATGGCCCGCTTGGCGGTGTCGGTCAGCTGGGTTTTGACCGCGTCTATCTGTTGCGCCGCTTCTTCGGTGGCGCGGGTGAAGAATTGTTGTTCCTGATTGGCGCCCTGGCCGAATTCCGGCACGTCGAATTCTTGCAGCCGGTGATGGTAGACACGGCCGATGGCCAGGCCGGGCGAGGCGCCGACGCCGACCAGCAGTTCGGCGCTTTCTTCGTGCAGGGCGGGGGCGATGACCGAGGCGGGCGCGGCCGGCGCTTCGTCCTCGGCCTCGCCGCAGCGGTCCAGCAGCAGCTGGGTCAGTTCGGCCAGCGCCTGCTCGGCGTCGGCGCCGGCGGCTTCGATGCGCACCTTGTCGCCGTTGCGGGTGGACAGGCCCATCACGCCGACCACGGATTTGGCGTTGGCGGACTGCTCGCCCAGCTGCAGATGGATATCGGCCTGGAAGCTTTTCGCCTTGCTGGCGAATACCGCGGCCGGGCGGGCGTGCAGGCCGGCGGGATTGGTGATGGTGATTTCCGGGGACAGTAGCTTGGCGCTGTCGGCGGCCGGGGCTGCGGCCGTGGCGGCGGCTCCGGACAGTTCCAGCTCCAGCACCACGGTCTTGCCGGCTTCGGCCTGGCCGCTGGCGCAGTGCATCGCGCTGACGGTGGCATCGCCATTGGTGATGATGATCTGGGTCAACAGGCTCTGCGCCTTGCGCGCGACCAGGTCCAGTTCAAAATCGATTAGCGGCTGACCGGCCTTGACTTGCTGGCCTTGGGCGACCAGCGGCTGAAAGCCCTGGCCTTTGAGCATCACGGTGTCGATGCCGATGTGCACCATCACTTCCACGCCTTCGGGCGAGATGATGGTCAGCGCATGGTGCGCGGAATGTAGATTGCTGACGGTGCCGGAGACCGGAGCCAGCAGGCTGCAGGAGGTCGGATCCAGCGAAATGCCGTCTCCAACCATCTTGCCGGCGAATACCGGATCGGGAACGGTGTCCAGTGCGACCAGCCACCCGGACAGGGGGGCGAGGATCTGCAGTCGTGGCAAGGGTGTGCTCATATATAACTCCTCAGATCGGGAATTTATCAGTTGTTTTATTACGAGCGTCGGCCTGCTTCTTCATGAGCGGTTCCGTGTGGCGTGCCGGATAGAGTACACCGTACGGAATGGCCTGTCTGTGTTCGATGGCGCAGCGACATCAATCAGGCCGCGACAGTGCTGACGCTTACTGTCAAAGCAGAGATATGATGCCAATACTGTAGTTTAATTACATCGAAATAACGGTGCAGCTTGATGGCAATCAAGAAATTAAGCAAGTAGGAATTCACGTATTTGCACTAGTTCTTGGCTGGTCGGTGGCGGGGTGATGGAAGGGCCAGGGATGGGGGCTGATTTTGCACGGAGAAACGGCCCCCGGCTCGGACGGCATGGCAGCGGGGAGGCTGTTGCATTTTTGTTATGCGTGGAATGAAAAACGGCGACCCCTGGGAGGGGCCGCCGTCTAGCTGGCAGGGTAAGGCTCAGGCCTGACGCTTGCTGTCGCCGAGGAAGAACAGAGCCAGCGAGCTGGTGATCAGGAAGGCCGGATATTCCCAGCCGCCGCCTTCGTTGGAGAACATCCAGCCATGGGCGCCGTGCACCAGCACGATGGTGCCGAGCAGCAGCGGAACCAGCGCCAGCGCTACCCAGCGAGTGAAGAAGCCGGACAATAGCAGCAGGCCGCCGCCGACTTCGGCCAGGATGGACAGGTAGCCGACAAAACCGGGCAGGCCCAGGCTGGCGAAGTAGCCGGCGGTGCCGGCCGGGGTGAACACCAGCAGCTTGAGCAAGCCGTGGGACAGATACATCAGGCCCAGCGACAGACGCAGGATCAGGGTGCCGAGGGCGGGGTTTTGGAAGCGGTTCATGGTGGGACTCCAAACAAATTTGCGATGGAGTGCATTTGACCATGTGGTGGAAATTCAATAAATCCGCTATTAATAAAAATATTGTTTACCAATAGGAAATTATCATGGACCGCTTTTCGGAGATACGCGCCTTCGTCTGCGTGACGGAGCTGGGCAGTTTCGCCGCCGCCGCCGAGCGGCTGGAGTTGTCGCGGGCGATGGTGACCAAGCTGGTATCCAGCCTGGAAGGGAGGCTGGGCGTGCGGCTGATGCATCGCACCACGCGGCGCTTGTCGCTGACCGAGGCGGGTGAGACCTATCTGGGGCAGGCTGGCGGCCTGTTGGCCGAGCTTGACGATCTGGAGGCGCGTTTATCGCACGGCGCCAGCAGCCCGGTGGGGCGTTTGCGGGTGTCGGCGCCGGTGTCTTTCGGCATGCGCTACCTGGGACGGGTGGTGGCCGGCTTTCATCAGCAGTATCCGCAGATCGAGGTGGAACTGAACCTGAACGACCGGCGCGTGGACCTGGTGGAGGAGGGCTTCGACCTGGGGTTGCGGGTATCCAATCTGTCGGACTCGTCCCTGGTGGCGCGGCGGCTGGCGCGAATACGCGACCTGGTCGTCGCCGCGCCCAGTTATCTGCAGCGCTGCGGCACGCCGGCGACGCCGGCGGAACTGGCCGAGCATCAATGCCTGCTGTACGCGCTGACCACGCAGCCCAATCTGTGGGATTTCACCGCGCCGGACGGCAGCAGCGGCCGAGTCAAGGTCAAGGGCATGCTGCGCGCCAATAATGGCGACATCCTGACCGACGCGGCCATCCACGGCATGGGGGTGATCCTGCAGCCGCGTTTTCTGCTGGAGCAGGCCTTGGCCGAGGGCACGCTGGTGCCGCTGCTTGGCGATTACGACTGGCATTGCCTGGATTTGTCGGCGGTCTATCCGGCGCGGCGGCATGTGCCGGGCAAGGTCAGGGCCTTTGTCGATTATCTGCAGCAGTTTTTCCAATAGCAAACGGCGTCTGAGGCTTGGCAGGCATCGGACGCCGTTGATCTAAGAACCTGTTTACGATCTGCTGCGCGTCAGCGATACGGCGTTGAAAACAAGCTCAAAATGCTCATGTACCACGAGTACATTCCGCTTTTCCTCTCGTGTTCGCCTTGTCTCGCTCTTGCTCGCGAGACTTTGAACAGGCTCTCAGCGGATCTGGTGCAGGTTTATTCGTGCATTGCCAGGAAGCCCTTGAGCCGGCTTTCGATGATGCGCGGGTTTTCGCCGTTGGCGATGGAAACCAGGCCCTCCACCACCAGCTCTTTCAAGGCGACTTCCGAAGCGACTAGGTGCTTGAGCTTGCTGGCGATGGGCAGGAACAGCAAGTTGGCAGAGCCTACGCCGTAGACGGTGGCGACGAAGGCCACGGCGATGCCGGCGCCCAGCTTGGACGGGTCGGACAGGTTTTCCATCACGTGGATCAGGCCCAGCACCGCGCCCAGAATGCCCATGGTCGGCGCGTAGCCGCCGGCGGATTCCCAGATCCGCGCCGCCTGCTTGCGCGCGTGCTCGAACATGGAGATTTCCACGTCCATCACCGAGCGCAGCGTGTCCGGCTCGGCGCCATCCACCAGCATTTGCAGCGCCTTCTTGATGAAGGGATCCTTTTGCAGATTGATATAGCCTTCCAGCGCCAGCAGGCCGCCCTTGCGCGCGGTCTGGCTCCAGTTGATGATTTCGCGGATCATTTTGTCGTGGTCCAGCGCCGGCGGCTGGAAAATCCATTTCAGCATGCGCACGCCGGCGACGAACTGCTTGGGCGTGCTTTGCAGCATCACCGCGCTGACAGTGCCGCCGATGACGATCATGAAGGCGGTCAGCTGCATCAGGGAACCGATGTTGCCCCCCTCCAGCGCCTGGCCGGCGAGGATGGCGGTCAAACCCATCAGAATGGCTACAATGCTTATCTTGTCCACACGAAGTTCCGGTTTTTAGTGTTATGCCGCGTCAGGGCGCGGAGCGTCAGAGCCAGTCCTTGATGCGCGCGCGCAGCCGGGCGATGGCCTGGCTATGCAATTGGCTGACTCGCGATTCGGACACGCCGAGCACCGCGCCGATTTCCTTCAGATTCAATTCCTGCTCGTAATAGAGCGCCATCACCAATTGATCGCGCTCCGGCAGCAGCTTGATGCCGTCTATCAGCGCCTGGCGGAAACCGCCGTCGGCCAGCGCGGCGAACGGGTCCGGCGAGTCGTCGTCGGCGACATTGGCCACCGCGTCGGGCAGTGAGTCGCCGTCATCGTTGGAAAAGTCCTCGAAATGCAGCAGGGTCATGCCGCGGCAATCGCCCAGCATGTCCTGATACTGTTCCAGCTCCAGCCCCATGTGGGTGGCGATTTCCGATTCCAGCGGCGAGCGGCCCAACTGGTGTTCCAGCTGCCGCACCGCGTCCTCGATCTGGCGCGAATGGCGGCGCGCCTGGCGCGGCATCCAGTCTTCGCGGCGCAGCTCGTCCAGCATCGCGCCGCGCACGCGCTGGCTGGCGAAGGTTTCGAACATCACGCCCTGGGCCGGGTCGAACTGGCGCGCGGCCTCTATCAGGCCGATGACGCCGACTTGGATCAGATCGTCGATGTCGACCGAGGCCGGCAGCCGGGCGATCATCATGCCGGCCAGCTTCTTGACCAGCGGCGCGTAGGCCTCCACGTCGATCTCGACGGGGGCCGCGGCGGCGGCGTAGCCGGTTCGGCGATAGGACGGCAAGCTCATAAAGATTTGACTCCATCCGCCTCGGCCCAGTCGCGCGAGGCGGCAATCAACAAGTCCATGAATCCGGTGCCCGCGCGCGGCGTTTCCTGGGTATCCCATTGCGGCAGCACCGCGGCCAGCTGCGAGAACGCCATCGCGGCCTCGCTGTCCGGAAAGGCCTCCATCAACGGGCGGCGCAAGGTCTGGCTACGGCGCAGCGCATTGTCCATCGGCACGAAACCCACCCAGCGCAGCGCCACCGACAGGAACTCCCCGGTGGCTGCCGACAGCCGGGTGAACAGCTCGCGCGCTTCTTCCAGATGGCGGGCGCGGTTGATCAGCACATTGAAGCGCTGGCGGCCATAACCGCCGGACAGCCTCTTGATATTAGCGTAGGCCGTGGTCAGCGACTCCGCCGCCGGCGTGAGCACTAATACCAAATTGTCGGCCACGCTGGCCGGCACCGGGTCGTGGGCCGGATTGGGCGCGTCCACCAGCAACACCGAGGCGTCGCGCTCCAGCGCGGCGAATTCGCTGCCCAGGCGCAGCCACAGCTGGGCGGAGAACAGCGCGCGCTCTTCCGGGCGCGCATAGAGATTGATCAGCTGAATGCCCTGGCGCGAACTCACCATCATCTCGTCCAGTCCGCCCAGGGTCAGCACCTGGCTTTCCAGCGTGGCGGTGGTGGGCACGCCGAGGCGGCGCGCCTGCACCTGGCCCTGGGTGCAGTCCACCAGCAGCGGGCGCTGGCCGGCGTAGGCCAGGCCCAGCGCCAGCTCGGTGGCCAGGGTGCTGGCGCCGGAGCCGGAGGAGCCGATGAAGGCGAAGCTGGGAGCGCGCGAGGAACGGGCGCTGAGCAGGCGGAGGCTGGCGGCTTGATCCTGCATCGCGGCTACAACCATCCGGCCTGGGCCGCGTTCATGATCGGCAGTTCGTCGGCCTGGAGCGTGAAGGGGGAGTTTTGCTGCTGCGAGCGCATCGCGCGGTCCACCAGGAAGCCGGCGTGGGCGGCGTGCAGGTCTTCCGGCACGCGCTGACCATTGGTGATGTAGAACAGGCGCAGCCGGTTGCGGATGATCACGTCCAGGCTGGGCCCCATCGTCACCGATTCGTCTATCTTGGACAGCACGCAGCCGGTGAGGCCGTCGCCGCGGTAGCGGCGCACCACGTCTTCCAGCGTCTGGCCGTCGGCGTTGGAGGCCAGCAGCAGCAGGCGCTCGATCGGCCGGCCGGCGGTGCGGAACATTTCGATCTGCGCCAGCACGCGGGCGTCGCGCTGGCCCATGCCCACGGTGTCGATGAACACGATGTGGCGGTTGGACAGGTCGGCCAGCGTCAGTTGCAGATCGCCCTCGTTCTGGATAGAGAACACCGGGATGCCGAGAATCTTGCCGTAGATGCGCAATTGGTCCTGGGCGCCGATCCGGTAGCTGTCGGTGGTGATCAGCGCCACGTGCTGAGCGCCGAAGCGCATGGTGGCGCGCGCGGCCAGCTTGGCCACGGTGGTGGTCTTGCCGACGCCGGTGGGGCCGACCAGCGCGTAGATGCCGCCGCGGTCCATGATTTCCTTGTCGGAATCCGCGCATTTCAGATTGTGCATCAGCGCCGAGCGCGCCCACTTGACCGCGACCTCGGCCTCGTACTGGGCCGGCATCTTTTCGATCAGCTGGCGGATCAGCTGGGCGGAAAAGCCCATCGCCAGCAGGTGCTTGAATAGTTCGAGACGGTTGGGCGCCTTGCCTTCCATGTCGGACCAGGCGAAGCTGGCCAGCTGGCTTTGCAGCAGGCTGCGCAGCAGCTTGATCTCGTCGCCTATCTGCTTGAGTTCCTGCGACATCACCTCGGGCTCTTCGCCATTGGCGGGACTCAATATCGGCGCGGGTGCAGGAGCCGGCGCGGGCCGGGCCGCGGCGCGCGGCGCGGCTGGCTGAGGCGCGGGCTGGGCGTAGGGCTGAGGGGCCGGCTGAGGCGCCGCGCGAGGGATGGGCTGGGGTTCCGGCGCGAAGGCCGGCTCGATGCGCTGGCGCGGAGGCGGCGCCTGGGGCTCGATGCGCGGCGGCGGCGGGCTGTCCAGCGGTTCCACCGGCATCGCGTAGGTGCGGGCGATCGCGCGGTTGACGGCGGCGCCGGTTGGCGTGGGCAGCGGCGACGGCGCGCGGTTCACCACCGGCGGCGCGTTGCGCGGCGGATGCTTGCTGGAGGAGGTGGCGAGATTGGTGGCGAGGTTGGCGACGTCGGCGTCGGCCACCGCCATGATTTCCACCCCGCCGCCCATGGTGGGGCGGTTGGACAAAATCAGGGCGTCCGCGCCCAGTTCTTCTCGAACTTGTCTGAGCGCGTCACGCGTGGTTTTGCCGAAAAACTTTTTCACCACCATGTTCGATTAGCCCTTGCTTCCCCCAATTACAGCAATTATACGAATTGATTTATTGTCCGGTATCTCATTATGAGAAATAACACGCAGCTGCGGCAGCGCCCGGCGCAGGAAGCGCGCCAGCAATGGCCGCAAGCCCGGCGCGGTCAAGAGTACCGGATTGTACCCTTGAATTTCCACTTGTTCGGTTTCCTGGGCGGCGCTGGCCAGCAGATTTTCCGCCAGGCCCGGTTCCAGGCCGCCACCGGTCTTGGATTGCACCGCCTGCATCAGCACATTTTCCAATGTCGGCTCCAGGGTCATCAAGGGTAATTCTTGCTCGCCGGGGAATAATTGCTGGACGATGACGCGGGACAGCGCGGTGCGCACGATATTGGTCAGCTCGTCTATGTCCTGGGTGGTGGCGACGTGATCGGCCAGCGTTTCCAGTATGGTGCGGAAATCGCGGATGTGGATGCCTTCGGTCAGCAATTGCTGCAGCACTTTTTGCAGCGTGCCTATCGGCACCACCTTGGGCACCAGGTCTTCGATCAGCTTCGGCGATTCCTTGGCCTGGTGATCGATCAGCGCCTGCACTTCCTCGCGGCCCAGCAGTTCCGCCGCGTGGGTTTGCAGCAGATTGGAAATATGGGTGGCCACCACGGTGCTGGAGTCGACCACGGTATAGCCCAGGCTCTGCGCTTCCTCGCGCTTGCCGGCGTCTATCCAGATCGCCGGCAGGCCGAAGGCCGGGTCGGTGGTGGGGGTGCCGGCCAGTTCGCCATTGACCCGCCCCGGGTTGATGGCCAGGTATTGGCCAATGAAGGCCTCGCCGGTGCCCAGCTCCACGCCCTTGAGCAGGATGCGGTAGGCATTGGGCTTGATTTCCAGGTTGTCGCGGATATGGACCGGCGGCACCAGGAAGCCCAATTCCTGGGCGATTTTCTTGCGGATGCCGCGGATGCGGCGCAGCAGTTCGCCGTCCTGGCTGCGGTCCACCAGCGGGATCAGGCGGTAACCCACTTCCATGCCCAATTGGTCCACGTGCTGCACATCGTTCCAGCTGACTTCGGCGGCCGCGTGCTCCGGCGGCGGCGCAGCCTGTTGTTGCTGTTCCACCTGTTCCGCCTCGGCCTTCTGGCGTTTCTCCATGATGCGGCCGAGCAGGCCCAGGCTGCCGGCGATCAGCAGGAAGGAGAAGTGCGGCATATTGGGGATCAGGCCGACCATGCCTATCACCGCGGCGGTGATGTATAGCACTTGCGGCTTGGTGAACATCTGGCCGAGGAATTGCTCGGACATGTCCTTGTCGGTGCCCACGCGCGACACCACGATGCCGGCGGCGGTGGAGATGATCAGCGCTGGGATCTGAGCCACCAAGCCGTCGCCTATGGTCAGCAGGGTGTAGGTCTTGGCGGCTACGCCGGCGTCCAGATCGTGCTGCACCATGCCGACGATCAGGCCGCCGACGATGTTGATCACGATGATCAGGATGCCGGCCATGGCGTCGCCGCGCACGAACTTGGAGGCACCGTCCATCGCGCCGAAGAAGTTGGCTTCCTCGGCGATGGTGGAGCGGCGCAGGCGCGCTTCGTCCTCGCCGATCAGGCCGGCGTTGAGGTCGGCGTCGATCGCCATCTGTTTGCCGGGCATCGCGTCCAGCGTGAAGCGGGCGCTCACTTCGGCGATGCGGCCGGCGCCCTTGGTGATCACCACGAAGTTGATGATGGTGATGATGACGAACACCACGATGCCGATGGCGACGTTGTCGCCGATCAGGAAGTGGGCGAAGGATTCGATCACCTTGCCGGCGGCGTCCGGGCCGGAGTGGCCCTCCAGCAGGATCACCCGGCTGGAGGCGACGTTCAGCGACAGCCGCAGCAGGGTGGTCACCAGCAGCACGGTGGGGAAGGCGGAAAAGTCCAGCGGCTTGCGCACATTGATCCCCACCAGCAGCACGATCACCGAGACCGCGATGTTGAAGGTGAAGAAGATGTCCAGCAGCACCGGCGGCAACGGCAACACCATCATCGCCAGGATCAGGATGATGAGGATGGGGCCGGCCAGCTGGGTGACTTTGAAGCGCTTCAGTAGTTCGAGTATGGAGTCCATGCTGGGTTTATGGCTCAAGCCGGCCGAGTGCGTGCATCGGCCTTGTCATTATGGTGGCGTCGCATCTTGCTGGCGTTTGCTTTGCGGGTCAAGCTCGGCTGGCACCTCCAGCTGGTCCGGGAACACCGGCGCCAGGCCACCGTTCTCCTGATAGGTCTTGAGTTGGAACACATAGGCCAGCACTTGGGCGGCGGCGGAGTAGAGCTTGGCCGGGATATCGTCGCCGAGTTCGGCGTGGAAGTACAGCGCGCGGGCGAAGCTGGGCGAGCGCATCACGATGACGCGGTGTTCCTTGCCGGTGTCGATGATCTTTTCCGCCAGCTTCAGCGAGCCCTTGGCCACCACCTGCGGCGCGCGCATGCCGTCCTGGTACTTGATCGCCACCGCGTAGTGAGTCGGGTTGGTGACGATGACGTTGGCGCTGGGAATCTCCTGCATCATGCGCTTGCGCGCGGCTTCGCGCTGCATCTGGCGGATGCGGCCCTTGACCTCGGGCGAGCCCTCGGCTTCCTTGTATTCCTGCTTGATCTCTTCCTTGGTCATGCGCAGCTTCTTGTGATAGCTCCACAGCTGGAAGGGCACGTCTATCGCCACCAGCAGGATCATCGCCGAGGTCACCACGAAGAAGGTGGAGATGATCATATCGGTCATCTTGGCGATGCCGACGGGCAGCGGCATCGAGATCAGTCCGATGATTTCCGCGCGCTCGCGCCAGATGAACCAGGTGGCGATGCCGCCGATCAGCACGCTTTTGAGAATGGCCTTCAAGGCCTCGGTGGCGGCGTTGACCGAGAACATGCGCTTGACGCCGGGTAGGGGATTGAGCTTGCTGAACTTGGGCTCTATCGCCTTGAAGGTGAGGTTCCAGCCGCCCACCAGCATGGGCACGAACAGCGCCACCAGCGCCAGGCCGGCCAATAGCGGCGCCAGGCTCCACAAGGCGTTGAAAATGGTTTCCTTGAAGCGGATCAGCGCCGGCTCGGCGTCACGCACCGTGGTCTGGTCGAAAGTGAGCAGCACGCGCATGGTCTGCGCCAGATTGGTGGCGATGTGGCCGCCCTGGGCCATCAGCAGCGCCACGCCGGCCATGGTGATGGCGAAGGTGGTCAACTCGCGCGAGCGCGGGATATTGCCGTCTTCGCGGGCGAGCCCCAGTCGTTTCGCGGTGGCGGGTTCGGTGCGTTCGAGGTCGGAATCTTCAGCCATGTCCGGTGTTTCATGCTTCTGTCTTGATTTTAAAAAGAATGGTAGCCGAAGCGGCGGTGCCGGGCCAGCTTTTCCGGGGCGGGGTCAAGTCGGGTACAATGGCCGGCATCAAGGATGGAATGAACACTATGCGACAGTATCTCGACCTGATGCGCCATGTGCTGGAACATGGCCACGATAAGTCCGACCGCACCGGCACCGGCACCCGTTCGGTATTCGGCCACCAGATGCGTTTCGACCTGCAACAGGGTTTTCCGCTGGTGACCACCAAGAAATGCCACCTGCGTTCCATCATCCATGAATTGCTGTGGTTCCTGTCCGGCGACACCAATATCCGCTACCTGAAGGAGAACGGCGTGTCGATCTGGGACGACTGGGCCGACGAAAACGGCGATCTGGGACCGGTCTACGGTTATCAATGGCGCAGCTGGCCGGCACCGGACGGCCGTCATATCGATCAGATCGCCAATGTGGTGGCGATGATCAAGAACAATCCGGATTCGCGCCGCCTGATCGTATCGGCCTGGAACCCGGCGCTGGTGGACGAGATGGCGCTGCCGCCCTGCCACAGCCTGTTCCAGTTCTACGTGGCCGACGGCAAGCTGTCCTGCCAGCTCTATCAGCGTTCCGCCGATATCTTCCTGGGCGTGCCGTTCAATATTGCCAGCTACGCCTTGCTGACCATGATGGTGGCCCAGGTGTGCGGGTTGCAAGCGGGCGATTTCGTGCACACGCTGGGCGACGCGCATCTGTACAGCAACCACCTGGAGCAGGCCGCGCTGCAGCTGTCGCGCGAGCCGCGGCCATTGCCGACGATGAGGATCAATCCACAGGTCAAGGACATCTTCGGCTTCAAGTTCGAGGATTTCGAACTGGAAGGCTATGATCCGCATCCGCACATCAAAGCGGCGGTGGCGGTATGACGGCGGCCGGGAAGCCGCGCTTGACCCTGGTGGCGGCGATGGCGGCCCAGCGGGTGATAGGAATAGACAACCGCCTGCCCTGGCATTTGCCGGAGGACCTCAAGCACTTCAAGGCGGTGACGCTGGGCAAGCCGGTGATCATGGGCCGCAAGACCTGGGACTCGATAGGCCGGCCCTTGCCGGGCCGCCGCAACATAGTGGTGACGCGCCAGGCGGATTGGCGCGCCGACGGCGCCGAGGCCTCGCATTCGCTGGAGCAGGCGCTGGCGCTGGCCGGCGCGGTGGAGGAGGTGTGCCTGATCGGCGGCGCCGAGCTGTACCGCCAGGCGATCGCCAGCGCCGATTGCCTGCGCCTGACCGAGATCGCCGGCGAGTATCCGGGCGATGCGCATTTCCCCGAGGTGTCCACCGAGCTCTGGCGCGAGGACAGCCGCGAAGCGCACATCAGCACCACCGGCCTGGCTTACGCCTTCGTCGATTATCTGCGGCGCTGAGCCGGATCGGCAAAGCAAAAAGCCCGCGGCGACGCGGGCTTTGCATTTGGGCTTGGCTACATGCGCGCTATCATCGCGTCGCCGAAGGCGGAACAGCTGATCTCGCTGGCGCCGTCCATCAAGCGGGCGAAGTCATAAGTCACCTGCTTGTCGGCGATGGCGGCTTCCATCGCCTTGATCACCAGATCGGCGGCCTCTTTCCAGCCCAGGTGGCGCAACATCATCTCGGCGGACAGAATCAGCGAGCCCGGGTTGACCTTGTCCTGGCCGGCGTATTTGGGCGCGGTGCCGTGGGTGGCCTCGAACACCGCGTATTGGTCCGAGATGTTGGCGCCCGGCGCAATGCCGATGCCGCCGACCTGGGCGGCCAGCGCGTCGGAAATAAAGTCGCCGTTCAGGTTCAGCGTAGCCACCACATCGTATTCCGCCGGACGCAGCAGGATCTGCTGCAGGAAGGCGTCGGCGATGGCGTCCTTGACCACGATGTCGCGGCCGGTCTTGGGGTTCTTGAACGCGCACCACGGGCCGCCGTCGATCGGCGTCGCGCCGAACTCCTCCTTGGCCAAGGCATAGGCCCAGTCGCGGAAGCCGCCCTCGGTGTACTTCATGATGTTGCCCTTGTGCACGATGGTCACGCTCTTGCGCTCATTGTCTATCGCGTACTGGATGGCGGCGCGCACCAAGCGTTCGGTTCCGTCCTTGGACACCGGCTTGATGCCTATGCCCGAGCTGTCCGGAAAGCGGATTTTCTTCACTCCCATCTCATCCCGCAGGAAGGCGATCACCTTCTTGGCGGCGTCGGAGCCGGCCTGCCATTCGATGCCGGCGTAGATGTCCTCGGTATTCTCGCGGAAGATCACCATATCGGTCAGTTCCGGCTGTTTCAGCGGCGAGGGCACGCCCTTGAAATAGCGCACCGGCCGCACGCATTGATAGAGGTCCAGCTCCTGGCGCAGCGCCACGTTCAGCGAACGGATGCCGCCGCCCACCGGGGTGGTCATCGGGCCCTTGATCGATACCGAGTAGGTTTTCAGCGCGGCCAGGGTCTCCTGGGGCAGCCATTCGTCCGGCCCGTAGAGACGGGTGGATTTTTCGCCGGCGTACACTTCCATCCAGTGGATTTTCTTCGCGCCGGCATAGGCCTTGGCCACCGCGGCGTCTATCACCTTGATCATCACCGGAGTGATGTCCACGCCTATGCCGTCGCCCTCGATGAAGGGAATGATGGGCTGCTCCGGCACCGGTTGGCCGGGGATGATTTTCCGGCCGGCGGCCGGAACCTTGATATGGCTGCTGCTCATGCTTGTTCTCCTGTAATGGGGCGCTGAACGGCGAGACGGGCGCGCGGGTCGCTTGCCGGTGATCATGCCATGAAAGCCGGGGCCATCTTCATGCCTATCCCGTAAGAACCGGTTCAAAGTCTGCTGCGCGTAATGGAGCGTTACGCGGTGAGTACGGTTCGAAATGCTGATGTGCCACTCGTACATTCCGCTTTCTCAGCCGCAAGGCCTTGTCTCGCCTTAGCTCGCGAGATCGTAAACACGTTCTAAAGCGGCGCAAAAAAAAAACGCCAGGACAGATGTCTTGGCGTTTTGTTGGGCGGGAAGTTCCCGCCGGGAGCGGAGGCTTAGCCGAGCACGGCGGCCAGCGCGGCGTTGAAGCTGGCGCTGGGACGCATCACCGCGCCGCACTTGGCGGCATCGGGATGGTAGTAGCCGCCGATGTCGGCCGGCTTGCCTTGCACGGCCTTGAGTTCGGTCAGGATCCGCTGCTCGCTGTCGGCCAGGCTCTTGGCGAGCGGGGCGAAACGGGCTTGCAGTGCCTTGTCCTCGGACTGGGCCGCCAGCGCCTGCGCCCAGAACAGGGTCAGGTAGAACTGGCTGCCGCGGTTGTCCAGCTCGCCGGTGCGGCGCGACGGGGATTTGTTCTCGTCCAGCAGCTTGCCGGTGGCGAGATCCAGCGTCTTGGCCAGCACCTTGGCCTGCTCATTGCCGGTCTTGATGCCCAGTTCTTCCAGCGACACCGCCAGCGCCAGGAACTCGCCCAGCGAATCCCAGCGCAGGTGGTTTTCTTCCAGCAACTGCTGCACGTGCTTGGGCGCGGAGCCGCCGGCGCCGGTTTCGTACATGCCGCCGCCGGCCATCAGCGGCACGATGGACAGCATCTTGGCCGAGGTGCCCAGCTCCATGATGGGGAACAGGT